>NZ_BAAAKJ010000110.1:7437-18665 GCF_039527695.1 Kitasatospora putterlickiae | reverse complement strand
GACCGGCCCCGGCGGCGCGGACCACGCCGCCGGGGCCGGTGCCGCGCGTCTCCTCACTCCGCCCGGGCCGCGGCCACCACCTCGGTCATCGCCTCCAGGAACCGCCGCGCCACCGCGAGTTCCGCGTCCCCGAACGCCCCCATCGCGGCCACCAGATCGGCGATCAGCCCGCCGAAGAAGCCCTGGCCGAGCTCGATCGCGCGCTCCTCCACCACCAGCCGCACCCTGCGGCGGTCCCCCGGATCGCGCTCGCGGCGGATCAGCCCGAGCCGCTCCAGCCGGTCGACCAGCCCGGTCGTCCCGGCCGAGTTCAGCCCCAGCGCCTCGCCGAGCCGCCCCGGGGTGACCACCGTCCCGGCCCGCCGGGCGTCCAGCACGTGGATCAGCGCCCGCAGGTCGGTCGGGTGCAGGCCGTTCCGTGCGGCGAACTCGGCGCCGAACAGGTCGAGTTCGACGGTCAGCCCGCGCAGCAGATGGACCAGCTGCAGCGGCGTCCGCTCCGGCTCCACCTCGTCTCCTTCCCTCCGGAGTCCCCTCGACGTATTCTCTCGCTGAGCGAGATACATGCCCACCGAGCGAATGCGTCGAACCCTGGGGGAAGACTATGTCCGCACGCCCTGCCGCCGGCCCCGGCCCCTCCCCCACCCGGTCCCCCTCCCCGGAGGCCTTCCTCGCCGCCTACGACGAGGCCCTGGCCCGCTGGCCCGTACCCGTCGAGGCGCTCACCGTCCCCACCCCGTACGGCGCCACCCGGGTCAACGCCTGCGGTCCGCGCGACGGCCGCCCGCTGGTGCTGCTGCACGGCGGCGGCGCCACCGCCCTCTGCTGGTCCGCCACCGCCCCCGCCCTCGCGGCGGCCGGCCACCGGGTGCTCGCCGTCGACCTCGTCGGCGACCCGGGCCGCAGCACCCTCGACCACCCCCGCCTCGGCGGCGTCCCCGCGCTGCTCGGCTGGCTCGACGCCGTCCTCGACGGGCTCGACCTGCCCGGCGCCGACCTCGCTGGCCACTCGTACGGCGGGTGGATCGCCCTGCGCTACGCCCTGCACGCCCCCGCCCGGGTCCGGCGGCTCGCGCTGCTCGACCCCACCCAGTGCTTCGCCGGGTTCCGGGCCGGGTTCCTGCTCCGCGCGCTGCCGCTGTTCCTCCCGCCCCGCACCGCCGCCAAGGCCCGCGGCCACCTCGACCGGGAGAGCGGCGGCACCCGCCTCGACCCCGCCTGGCGCGAGCTCTACGCCCTCGGCTTCGCGGGCTTCCCCGCCGCCCGTCCGGTCACCGGCCCCCGCCCCACCCCGGCGGAACTGCGCGCGCTCGCGGCCCCCGCCCTCGTCCTGCTCGCCGAACGGAGCCGCGCCCACGACGCCCGCGCCGTGGCCGCCCGCGCCCGCCGGGCCCTGCCGGACGCCACGGTCGCCATCCTGCCCGACACCTCCCACTACACCCTGCTGACGGCCCACCCGGACGAACTCAGCCGCCGCCTCACCGATTTCCTGGCCCCCGACCACCGCTGACGCACGGTGGCGCGACCCGGCGGTGCCGGGCCGCGCCAGGGTCGGGCGGTCGGTTCAGCAGGGGTTGAGCCAGTAGACCCAGCCCCAAGGGGCGTTGGGGTCCGAGCTGTAGCCGCCGGGTGAGGTCCAGCCGACGTTCTTGTCGCTGTTGTAGAACTTGACGCGCAGTTCGGCCCGCTGGTTGTTGATCCACGAGCCGGTCCCGCCCCACGACACCGGGGTCAGCCTGCCGCAGGTGAAGAGCATCAGGGCGTCACCCTGGTAGTTCGGGTCGCTGTAGGCGCACACCCAGGTGTACGGACAGGGGATGCCCACGAGCGACGCGTCGCCGGTGCGCTGCTCCCCGGGCAGGGCCAGTCGCAACTCCCCGCCGGGCAGGGCGATCCGGTCGGCGGCGATCTGGGTGCCGCCGGTGCTCGCGAGGTAGCCGTCGACCCGGGCCTGCAGGCGCTCGGCCTGGCCGGGGGTGAGCCCGAGGGCGCGGGCCTGGGCGGCGAAGCCTGCGGCCGGGGCGGCCGGGGCCGCGGCGGCCGTGCTCGTCGCGCCCATCAGGGCGAGCAGGCTCAGGACCAGGGCGGCGAGGATCCTCCTCGGCGCGGCGGTTCGACGGCGGTCGGTCTGTGGCACGGTGTCACCTCTCGTGGTCGGACGTGCTCCGAACTGGCCGTGCACGGAACTCATCGTGACCGCGGCGCGACGCGACCGTCATTGGCGCTGAGCGCCGATCTCCTTGGTCCTGCGCGCGGTTGACGCCCACGGTGGCCGACAACAGCCTGGACGCGCGGGCGCCGCCGTCGGACCATCGCTAGGTGTCCCTGACAACCGAACCCGGCGCATCGGTGGTGTCGCTGTCCACCGACGGGGTGCCGGCCCAGGAGCGACTCGGCTGGTGGCAGTGCCTGATGGAGAGCGACGTCATCCCGGTGGCGCTCAGCAGCGACCGCGCGGGCGACTTCGCGGGCCGGGCCCGGATGGTGGAGCTGCCCGGTGCCCGGGTCGCGGAGTTCAGCCTCACCACGCTGACGGCCCGCCGCACACCCGCGCAGATCCGGCGCCTGGACCCGGAGCAGTACTTCCTGGTCCTCGTCCGGGGCGCCCCGATCCAGGTGGAGCAGTCACGTCGCACGGCCCACCTCAGCGCCGGCGGCCTGGCCCTGTACTCCACCTCCGACCCGATCGTGGCGGACTTCCTCGACCGGGACCGCCGCCACCAGGTCGTCCTGATGCTGCTGCCCCAGGCCGGCCTGCCGCTGCCCGCCACCCGGCTGAACCGGCTCCTGGGCACTCCCCTCACCACCCGCTCGCCCGCCGGCGCGCTGCTCGGCCTGGACGCGGAGGGCCTGCTGCCGGTCGAGACCCGCGAACACGTGCTGCTCGCCCGGGCCGACGCGTTCATCGACCACAACCTCGGCGACCCCGGCCTGGACCCGGCCGCGATCGCCGCCCACCTCCACATCTCGGTGCGCACCCTGCACCACGCGTTCCGGGCCCGCCCCCGGACGGTCGCCGCGACCATCCGCCGGCGCCGGCTCGAACGGTGCCGCGAGGACCTCACCGACCCGCGCCAGCACCGTCGCACGATCGGCGACATCGCCCTGCGCCGGGGCTTCCGGCACCCCGCGGACCTCAGCCGGGCCTTCCGCGCCGTGTACGGCGTGACGCCGGGCGAGCTGCGCGCGGCTAGCGCTCCACCAGCCCGGTGATCAGCGCCCCGAGCGCCACCTCCAGGTCCCCGCAGCGCTCCCCCACCCCGATGAAGCCCACCTCGGCCAGCACCTGCCCGAGCGCGGGCAGCCGCTCGCGGTCGGCGGCCTCGATGACGGCCCGCCGCTGGCTCGGCTCGCGAGGCGGGCTGACCGGGTGCTCGGAGAGCAGCTCCCCCAGGACCAGGTGCCAGCAGGCGCGGAACGCGGTCAGCGCGCGCCCGGGCGACAGTCCGGCGGCCATCAGATCGGCGAGACAGGCGTTGTTGAACGCGAGTGCGTTCCGGGCGATCAGCTCGCCGCGGATCAGGACGTGCAGCACCCAGGCGTGCCCGACCATGTAGTCGTGGGCGCCGAGCAGCCGGCGCAGCAGCCGTTCCCGCGGCCCCGTGCCCGGGACGTCGACCGGGATGCCCTCCGCGACCTGCTCCAGGACGGCGATGAGCAGCGCTTCACGGTCGGTCACGTGCCGGTACAGGGACGCGGGGGCCGTGCCGAGTTCACTAGCGACGGCCCGCATGGTGAGCGCGTCGATGCCGTCACGCTCGATCACCCGGCGCCCGGCGGCGACCACCCCGGCCGTGGTCAGCCCGGGGCGGGGCCGCTTGCGGCCGTACCTGCCGCGCTCGGCGTCCAGCCCCCCTGCGCCCTGGCTCTCCGCACCCTGCCTCCCGGTGCCGCTCGACCCGTCCGCCTGGTGTTCGCCGACGCCCGGCCGGCCGCTCCGTTCTGACACGCCGCCATCCTCCCACGGCCGCGCCGACCTGCCGCCGACCTGTGCGCTTGCACCCGCCAGCAAGTAAGGCTTACCTTACGCGAACAACGTTCGCATCGGAGGTCGCCATGCCCGAAGCCGCGCCGCCCCGCAGCACCGCCCCGCCCGCGTCCCGCGTTCCCCCACGTGCCGGCGCCCGTCCCGGCCTGGTCCTGGCCGCCGTCTCGGTCTGCCAGCTGATGGTCACCCTGGACGCCAGCATCGTGAACGTCGCGCTCCCCGCCATGGGCGACTCCCTCGGCTTCGCCGACGGCTCGCTGCCCTGGGTGGTCAACGCCTACGCGCTCGCCCTCGGCGGCCTGCTGCTGCTCGGCGGCCGCACCGCCGACCTCGTCGGACACCGCCGCGCGCTGCTCTGCGGACTGGTGCTCTTCGGCCTCACCTCGGTGTTCGGCGGGTTCGCGCAGACCCCCGCGCAGCTGGTCGCGGCCCGGGCCGGCCAGGGCGTGGCGGCCGCCGTGCTGGCGCCGATCGGGCTGACGCTGATCATGGTGACCTTCGCCGAGGGGGCCGCCAGGGCGCGGGCCGTCGGCATCTGGTCGATGGTGACGGCGGGCGGCAGCGCGCTGGGCGTCCTGCTCGGCGGTGTGCTGACCGACCTGCTCGACTGGCGCTGGGTGTTCTTCGTCAACGCGCCGATCGTGCTCGTCGGCCTCCTCCTGGCGGTCCGTTCGGTGCCCGCCGTCCGCCCGCCGCTCGCCGGCCGGCCCGACGTGCTCGGCGCCGTGCTCGGCACCGGCGCTTTGACCGTCCTGGTCTACGGCCTGATGGAGACCGACCGCCACCCGTGGGGCTCGGTCCGCACCCTCGGGACGCTCGCCACCACCGTGCTGCTCGGCCTGTCCTTCCTGTGCTGGGAGGCCCGGTACGCGCGGTCGCCGATCGTCCGGCTCGGCGTGCTGCGGGCCCGGACGGCTTGGCTGTCGAGCCTGCTCGTGACCCTGCTCGGCGCGGGCATGCTGGCCGGCTTCTACTTCAGCTCGCTGTTCCTGCAGAACGTCCTGGGCTACGGACCGCTGGCGGCCGGCGCCGCGTTCCTGCCGTTCTGCGCCGGGACGGCGGCGGGCAGCATGATCGCGGGCCGGCTCGTCGCCCGCTTCGGCGGCCGGGCCACGCTCACCGGCGCGCTGCTGCTCTCCGCTCTGGGGATGCTCTGGTTCGGCGGACTCGGCCTGGACTCCGACTATCTGACCGGCTTCGCCGGACCGTCGATCGTGACCAGCGTGGGCGTCGGCGTCTGCATGGTCGCCAACACCGCGATGGGCACCTCGGGCGTCGACCCGCGCGAGGCCGGACTGGTCAGCGGGCTGCTCAACGCCGGCCGCCAGTGCGGTGGCGGCATCGGGCTGGCCGTCCTGTCAACCGTCGCGGTGGCGGCCACCCGCCGCGCCTCCACGGACGGGTCCGGCTCGGCCGGGTCTGGCTCAGACGGATTCGGCTCGGGCGGGTTCGGCTCGGGCGGGTTCGACTCGGCCGGGGACGCCGCGCGGGCAGCCCTCGCCGCCGGCTACGACCAGGCGTTCGTGGTCACCGCCGGGCTGCTCGGCGTGGCCGCCCTGGTCGCGCTGCTCTTCGCCCCGCCGGCGCGTCAGTAGATCAGGTACCCCGGCCGGTGGCCCTCGTCCTCGATCTCCCCGTCGGCCTGGGCCTTCAGCTTGCGGGACAGCGCGTCCAGCGCGCGTGAGGCCGCGACCTCCTCGCCGATCCTGGCGAGCGGGCGGTCGTCCACGCTCCTGGTCGACTCCCCGTGCGCGCTCAGGCCCGGGGCCCACGCGCCGGTCAGCCTCGCCTGGCATCCGGTGTGGACGCCGTCCTCCTCGAAGCTCAGCTCCACAGCCCACTCGTTGTGCATGCCACACCTCCTGGCGGCGCTCCCCCGGTCACGCCTGCTCGGGCCGGTGCGGGCGGTGCTCCCGCGACGGCCGCTCCCCCCAGCGTGCGCCCCCCGGCACGGCGGCGGCAACCGGGCGGACGGCCGCGCACACCGTCCGCCGCGACCCGCCGGGCGGCGCTCCACGGGGTCAGCGCCGCACCCCGGCGGTAGGCTGGGCCAAACGCGCCGTTGCCGCGGGACACCCCGCTCCGGATCACCGGGGATCACCGGGCCGGTGCGGTCAACAACCCTCGGGTGGTCCCTCCGTGGCGGTCTTCGTCCTGGCCCTGAGCGCCGCCTGCTTCCTGGGCCTCGGATTCGTGCTCCAGCAGCACGCGGCGCAGCGGGCACCGCGTGCCGACCTGCTGCACTGGCGCCTGCTGCTGGACCTGCTGCGGATGCCGGAGTGGCTGCTCGGCACCGGCTTCATGATCACCGGACTGGTCCTCTCCGCGCTCGCCCTCAACCAGGGCGAGGTATCGCTCGTCGAACCGCTGCTCGCCACCAACCTCATCTTCGCGATGGCGCTCGCCCGGGTGCTGACCCGCCAGACGCTCGGGCGCTCCGGCTGGGCCGGGGTGCTGCTGCTCGCACTCGGCGTGACCGCGTTCATCGTGGCGGGCCGCCCCACCGGCGGCGGCGCGCCGGCCAGCGAACTGCGGCACTGGCTGGTGGTCGGCACGGTGGTCGGACTGACGCTGCTGCTGATCTCGACGGCCCGCCGACTGCCACTGTTCGAGGAGGCGACGGTGCTCGCCCTGGCCGCCGGACTGCTCTACGGGCTCCAGGACGCGCTCACCCGCACCACCACCCAACGGCTCGACCAGCACGGGCTGGAGGCCGTGCTGCGCAGCTGGCAGCCGTACGCGGTGGTGGCGGCCGGGGTGGTCGGTCTGCTGCTGGTCCAGAGCGCCTTCGAGGCCGCGCCGCTGCGGATGTCCCTGCCCGCGCTGACGGCCGCCCAGCCGATCACCGGGATCGCCTGCGCGGTGGGGTTCCTCGGCGACCGCCTCCGGGTCAACCCCGGCGCGCTGGCCTGGCAGGCGGCCGGCCTGGTGGCCATCGTGATCGGCGTGGTGGTGATCGGCCGCCACCCGGCCCTGCCCGGCACCGTCGGCGACATCCTGGAGTCCACTGGTGAGCTCCCCGACGGCTCGGCGGGGGACGACGCCCACGACACTCCCCATGACCCACCCACCGACCGCGGCTGACCGACCGCAGGAGCCCCCATGTGCTGGAGTGCCCGGGCCGACCTCGTCGCCGGCGGCGCGGTGACGGCCGTCGGTGTGCTCTGCCTGGCCCGCGCCCACCGTTCCGGCCGGCCGGAACGCCTGCCGCTCGCCGCGCTCCCCCTGGTGCTCGGCGTGCACCAGCTGATCGAGGCCGCGGTCTGGCTCGGCGCCGACGGCGAACTGCCCGCCGCCCCGGCCGCCTGGGCCCGCACGGCCTGGGCGGTGATCGCCCTGCCCGTGCTCCCCTTGCTGGTGCCGATCGGCGTGCGCCGCGCCGCCGTCGACGCCGGCCGGACCCGGCGGCGGCTGCTCTCCGCCCTGGTCCTCCTCGGCCTCCTGGTCGCCGCGCCACTGGCCCACGCCCTCGCCACCCACCCGGTCGACGTCACCGCCCACGCCCACACCCTCGACTACCGCATCGGCATCCCCCACCCCGTTCTCCTCCTGGCCGGCTATCTGCTCGCCACCGTCGGCGCGCTCCTCCTCAGCGGCGACCTCCAGCTGCGCCGCCTTGGCCTCCTCACCACCACCGCCGCCCTGATCTGCGCCCTCCTCTGGCACCTGGCCTTCATCTCCACCTGGTGCGCCCTCGCCGCCATCACCTCCACCCTCCTGCTCCGCTGGACGTCCGCCCCTCCCCCGCACCCGCACCCCGCACGGCCGGCTGACCACTGACCGCTGACCGCTGACCGCACCCGCCGCCGCTATGACGGGCGATGGACGGCCGCCGGGGTCGCACGGCCCGCGTCCGCACCTACTTCTACAACGGCCGGTTGTGTCTGACGGGCGGTGGAGTTGTTTGATCGCGCGCTCCGCAAGGTGGTGGGATCGGCGCATGTCTACTCGCACAGACCAGGTCATGGAAATCCGGTCGCCCGAGTTCGCGCGCCTCGCGGAGCGAGTCGCGGAGGTGACCGACGCGACGTCCCGGCTGAACGTGCTGCCCTTCAGCGACCACGAGGGTCGTGCCGAACTCCTGTCCCTCGTGTTCGGTGGCCCGCTTCCGGAATCGGTGACGATCTACCCGCCGTTCTTCACCGAGCACGGGCTGAACACGACGTTCGGGAAGAACGTCTTCGTCAACCAGGGGTGCACGTTCATGGACAGGGGCGGGATCCGCATCGGCAACGGTGTCATGATCGCCCCGAAGGTCAGCCTCATCACCGGAGGGCACCCTCTGCCCCTCGCCGAGCGCCGTCAGTACCTCTCCTTCGCTCCGATCGTCATCGAGGACAACGTCTGGATCGGGACGGCTGCCGTGATCACGCAGGGCGTGACCATTGGTGCCGGCTCGGTGGTCGCCGCCGGCGCGGTGGTCACCCGGGATGTTCCCAGCGGGACCCTGGTCGCCGGAGTCCCCGCCCGGGTGATCAAGACGATCGACTGATCCCGGCCGGGCAGAGCGGCACGTCCGGCGGTCTGCGGCCGACTGGCGGGTCGCGGTGAACGTCACTCCGCCCGGCCTCCGGCCGCCACCTGCCCCGAGGCGGACGGGGCGGGCACCTTCGCCGCGGGTTCGCTGCTCGTGTCGGCGGCCGTCGCCGGGGCGCGGCCACGTTCACGGTCCATCTCCCGCCACTCCGGTCGCAGGCCGGACAGGGTGGTGACGAGGAAGTACAGACCGCCGGACACGAGCAGCACCGGTATCAGCCCCGACATCGCCACCGCCGCGCCGGCCAGCAGGCCGCCCAGCGGGATCCCGGCCCAGGAGAGGGAGTCACCCAGGGCGTTGACCCGCCCCAGCAGATTGCGCGGGACCCGCTCGAACAGGACGGCGCTGAGGATCGGGTTGAGGAATCCGGCCCCGAAACCGCTCACCACGAACACGGCGACCACCACGCTCATCGGCACGTCCAGCGCCAGGACGATGAACCTCGGGGCGCCGCCGAGCAGGAAGCCGCCGAAGAACACCATCCGCCGGGGAAGCCGGTGGGCGACCGCCGCCGCGATCAGGCTGCCGACCACGGCCGCGATCCCCCAGGCCGTCCCGGTCACACCGATCGCGGCCGGGCCGCCGCCCGACTCCCGGGCCCAGACCGGGACCAGCACGGTCAGGAACGCGGCGTCCAGCAGGTTGGTCACCGCAATCATCACGATGATCGTCAGCAGCAGCGGTTCCTGCCGCAGGAACGCGAAGCCCTCCCGGAACAGCTGCCAGTAGCCGGCGGGCCGCTCCTCCTCGCCCCCCTCGGTGTCCGACGGGGACGGGACGGTGGAGTGGCCCGTCCCGCGCGGCAGCGCCACGGCGATGACCAGCGAGCCGAGCGCGAAGGCGACCGCGTTCACCGTCAGCCCGGCCATCGGGCCCAGCAGGGCGACCAGCCCACCGCCGACCGCCGGGCCGATCGTCGAGGCCAGCCGCTCGGTCACACCGGCCAGTCCGGTGGCCCGCTCCAGCGGGATCCGGCCCCGGTCGGCCGCCTCGGGGACCATGACCTCCTTGGCGAGGTCCCCCGGGCCACGGGCGGCACCGATCACCGCGACCATGACCAGCAGCAGCCAGAACGGCAGCAGCCCCAGGCCGTGCAGCAGCGGCACGAGGCCCGCCGCGACGGCACTCACCGCGTCCGTGGTCCAGGAGACGACCCGCGGCCCGAGCCGGTCGACCACCGGCCCGATTAACGCCTTGACCAGCACATAGGGCGCCAGCTCGACGAACGCGACCGTGCCGGTCATCGCGGGACTGCCGGTGGTGGCGAGCACGAACCACGGCAGGGCGATCGCCGACACCCGGGTACCGGTCAGCGAGATCGCCATCGCCGTCAGCACGCCGACCATCGGCCGCAGGCTGCGCGACGGGGCGGCCGCCGCCGGGGCCGGGGCGGGAACCGCGGACCGCGCGGTCATGACCGGCCGCCCGCTTCGTCCGCGTCCGCGCAGGCCTGCGGCTCGGGCAGCACCTGGACGACCACGGCCACCCGGTCCGTGCCCTCCGGAGCGGACGCCTCCGGGTCGATCCGGCGGTAGCGCGCGACCACCGCCGCCAGCTCCCCCGCCAGCGACCGGGCCTCCTCCGGGGTGATCTGGAGCACCATGTCGCTGAGGTCCAGCGCGTTCCGCCACTCGACCGGCATGGTCTCCAGGGAGTTGAGCGCCGTCTGCGCGGTCAGGGTGTGCGACGCCACGATCGAGCGCAGATAGCCGAGCGCCGCCTCCGGCTCCTGCTCCGCGAGGTCGGTGTCCGTCCACCACGTCACCTGGTGGACCGCCTTCCACCAGCGGTCCCGGGCATTGCCGCGCTCGGTGTCCTCGGCGACGAAGCCCGCGGCCGCGAGTTGGCGCAGGTGGTAGCTGGTCGCGCCGGAGTTCAGCCCCAACTGCTCGGCCAGCCTGGTGGCGGTGGACGGCCCGTTCTTGCGGAGCAGCCCGACCAGTTGCACGCGCACGGGGTGGGCCAGGGCCCGCAGGCCCTTGGCGTCGATCACGACATCGGTCTGGGGGTCCGGACTGTGCGGCCACCCGCGCTCATCGGTCATGGCAGCACCCTAGGACCGCAAAGGAGTCTTCGCAAAGGGTTTTTGCGAAGAACTCTTTGCGGATTCGAACAGGCCCCGGGGCGCCTCAGTCCCGCCAAGTCCCGCGCAGTCCCGCCCAGTCCCCCTCAGTCCCGCTCAGTCCCGCGCGACGCTCAGCACCACGACCACCGTCAACCCGCCGCCGGGCGTCTGCTCCACCTCCATCCGCCCGCCGGCCGCCCGGACCAGGCCCGCCATCGACGGCCCGACCGGCCCGGTCCCGTCCTCCGGGTCGCCCGCCGCCGTGCCGGCCGGCCGGCCGAACAACCACTGCCGTGCCCCCGGCGCCTCCGAGGCCCCCCGGTCCACCACCCGGACCTCCACCCGGGCGGGCTCGGTCGCCCCGCCCCGGCCGCCGAACCGGCCGTCCGGCCCCGGCAGCGGATCGGCCCGGACCAGGACCCGGGTGCCCTGCGGGTTGCGGCGGATCGCGTGGTCCACCAGCCCCGCCAGCGCCGCCTCCAGCCGCACCGAGTCCGCGACCACCACCGGCAGCCCCACCGGCACCCGCGCGGTCACCGACGCGGCCCGGCCGCCGCCCCGCAGCACCCGCCCCACCAGCTCGGCCGGCTGTACGTGCCGCGCGTCCGCCTCGCCGAGGAGTGGAACGCCACCGCCGC
>NZ_BAAAKJ010000110.1:2342-7421 GCF_039527695.1 Kitasatospora putterlickiae | reverse complement strand
CCGGTCCGTCCAGCGCAACCGCTCCAGCTCGGGTCGTGACAACGACTGCGGCCCGGCCATGCCGCCGGGGCCCGAACGCCCCGGTCCACCCGCGCCCGCCGTCCCGGCCGCGCCCCCGAGCGCACCCGCGCGCCCGCCCGGTTCCGGCCGCCCGCCCCCGCCGACGCCCTTGAGCAGCCGCGCACCCACCAGTGCCCCGGACCGCCCGAGCGGGCCGAGCCCGCCCAGCGCCCGGGCGCCCGACGCGACGCGGCCCCAGAGCTTCCCGCCTGCCATCGTCCTGCCCCTCGTCCCCGCCGCCTCCAGGGCGGCCCGGTGCGGGCCGCTTCCCCGGCCCTGCGCCAAGCCTGCGCCCCCGCCGCTCGGGTGACAATCCGGCCCTGGGGCCCCGGAAGGCACTGCCACCCCTCCGACCAGCGGGGCCGTCACCCGCCAACCGACGGGAGCACCAAACCGGCGCGCGCCCTCCACCGTGCGCCCCCAACCCCACCCCCACGCCCGAGCGGCCGCACCGCCGAAGCCGCGACGGCCGGCCCGCCGGGCTCACCGCGCACGCAGCGCCCCACGCGGCCGCCGAACCTAAACTGGCCGCATGGCCCGGCTCAACGACAAGGTCAGGGAACTGCTCCAGGAGTACGCCGACCTGATCTCGATCACCGGCGGCGACGCCTTCCGCGCCCGCGCCTACGAGAAGGCCGCCCGGGCCGTCGGCGGACACCCCGGCGACATCGACGGCCTGGACGTCAAGGGGCTCCAGCAGATCCCGGGCGTCGGCAGGTCCACCGCCGAGAAGATCGCCGAATACCTCGCCGGCGGCCGGATCGAGGCGCTGGAGGAGCTGCGCGCCAGGATCCCGGCCGGGGTCCGCGCGATGATGTCCGTGCCCGGCGTCGGCCCCAAGCGCGCCCTCGCGCTCTACCGCGACCTCGGCATCGCCTCCGTCGACGAGCTCGCCGAGGCGATCCGCGCCGACCGGCTGAGCGAGGTGCCCGGGCTGGGTGAGCGCAGCGGCGAGAAGATCCTGCACGGCATCGAACTGATGCGGCGGTCCGGCGGCCGGACCCTGCTGGACGCCGCCACCGCGCTGGCCGAGCAGCTGGTCGCGGCGCTGCGGGAGGCGCCGGGGTGCACCCGTTGCGCGTACGCGGGGTCGCTGCGCCGGATGCGCGAGACGGTCGGCGACATCGACGTGCTGGCCACCGCCGAGGACTCGGCGCCACTGATGGCCGCGCTCGCCGGACTCCCCTACGTGGCCGAGGTGATCGGCACCGGCCCGACCAAGACCTCGGTGCGCACCACGGACGGCGTCCAGGTGGACCTGCGGGTGGTCCCCGAGGAGGACTGGGGCGCGGCACTGGTGTACTTCACCGGTTCGAAGGCGCACAACATCAAGCTCCGGACGATGGCGGTCCGGGCCGGTCTGAAGCTCTCCGAGTACGGGCTGTTCGAGGCCGAGGGCGGCGAGAAGATCGTCTCGGCGAGCGAGGACGAGGTCTACGCGGCGCTCGGCCTGCCGTGGATCGCGCCGCCGTTGCGCGAGGACCGGGGGGAGGTCGAGGCGGCCCTGCGCGGCGAGCTGCCGGAGCTGGTGACCGAGGAGGACCTCCGCGGCGACCTGCACACCCACACCGACCTGACCGACGGCCTGGCCACCCTGGAGGAGATGATCGACACCGCGGCCGCCCGGGGCTACGCGTACTTCGCGGTCACCGATCACGCTCCGGACCTGGTGATGCAGCGGATGACCGACGAGAAGATGCTCGCCCAGCGGGAGCGGCTGCGCGAACTGGCCGGGCGCCACCGGCGGATGCGACTGCTGCACGGCACCGAGCTGAACATCGGACCGGACGGCGGCGTGGACTGGGACGCCGACTTCCTGTCCGGCTTCGACGTCTGCGTGGCGTCCGTCCACTCGCACTTCGGCGCGGACCGCGACACCCAGACCCGCCGGCTGATCCGGGCCTGCGAGAACCCGCACGTCCACGTCATCGGCCACCTCACCACCCGGCGGATCGGCCGGCGCGGACCGATCGACGTCGACCTGGACGCCGTCTTCGAGGCCGCCGCCCGGACCGGTACCGCCATCGAGATCAACAGCTCGCCCCAGCGCCTCGACCTGCGGGACGAGGACGTGCTCCGGGCCAAGCGCCACGGCGTGAGGTTCGCGATCGACAGCGACGCGCACGCCACCCCGCACCTCGCCTACCCCCGGTACGGGATCGGCACCGCGCAGCGCGCCTGGCTGACCTCCGAGGACGTGATCAACACCTGGCCGTGGCAGCGGCTGAAGCGGTTCCTGCGCAAGGACGCGCTGCGCGGCTGAACCCCCGCCACCCGGACACCAGGTGCCCGATTCAGGAGAATCATCCGATTTAGAGGAATTCTCCTGAAACCCCCTGGTGCATCCGCCACCCCGGGCGCATCATGGGTAGTGGACCTGCGAGGCCGCGAGGAAGTTCGACCGCAGGAGGCAGTGGCGACAGATCGAGACGGATCAGGGTCTGCCGCTGGTACCTCGGTCGACGATCGAACCATTTGGCCGGAGGACGTCACGTCCGGAAGCCATCCTCCACCTCGCAGGTTCCGCACGCCCGCCACCGGTACGCGCCACCACCGGCACCTCACTCCGCGGACGGCACCGTGTACCCCATCTCCCAGGCGTGCACGGCGATGCCGACCCGGTTCTGCACCCCGAGCTTGCGCTGGATGCTCGCCACATGGGTCTTGACGGTGCCCGGCGAGATGAACAGTTCGGCGGCGATGTCCGCGTTGGTCCGCCCGGCCGCGACCTGGCCGGCGATCTCCACCTCGCGATCGGTCAACGGCGCCGCCGGGGCCGATCTGCGGTCCACCCGCCGGGGCGCGGTCACGTGCCGCAGCAGCCGCACGGTGACCGAGGGGCTGATCAGGCTCTCCCCGCCCGCCGCCGCCCGGACCGCCTCGGCCAGCAGCGCCGGACCGGACCGCTTCAGCAGGAAGCCGGAGGCCCCGTGCCGCAGGGCCGGATAGACGTACTCGTCGAGGTCGAAGGTGGTCAGCACCACCACCCGCACCGGTGTCGCCGCCCCCGGAGCGGCCAGCCGCCTGGTCAGCTCCAGCCCGTCCATCCGGGGCATCCGGATGTCCACCAGCGCGACGTCCGGACGCAGTTCGGCCGCGAGTTCGAGCGCGGCGACCCCGTCGGCCGCCTCGCCGACCACGGTGATGTCGGGCTGGGCGTCCAGGATCCGCCGCACGCTCCGGCGCACGGCCTCCTGGTCGTCGGCGATCAGCGTGCGGATGGGTTCCGGGTGGGGACTCGTCACGCACGGCAGTCTCGCACGGCTCCCCGGGCGGTCCGGACTCAGGCCGTCCCGGCGCCCTTGAGGTCGGTCGCCCTGCCGTCGCGCAACACGGTGACGTGCGGCGGGACCTCGACGCGGAACCGCGCGTCACAGTTGGCGAAGCCGCTGCAACTCGCCTCCAGGGTGAGGGTGTCGCCCTCCAGCGTCCAGCTGGTCCGCTCCCTGGCGATCCCGTCCGCCTTGAACCAGCGCGTCACCTTGACGTCCTGACGGTCCGTCGCGACGAGATCGGTCGGGACGTGGTGCCGTGACACGACGTTCAGCGTGCCGCCGCTGTAGCCGAAGACCGTCGACTCGGGCGTGGCGTCCTCGGCCTTGGCGCAGCCGGTGACGACGGCCAGCAGGACGGCCGCGGCGAGGGCGGCGCCGGTGACGGGCAGCCGGCCCGCGGACCTCCCGGAGCGCCCGGGCCGGCGTCCGGGCCCGAGCCACCGCCGACGGTCCGGGCCGGACGCCGTCGGCGCGACGGACGCACCGGCGGAACGCACGGAACATACAGGAACGGCAGGTACGGCGGGTACGGCAGGAACGGCAGCCATGGCGGATCCCCTTCGACGGGCGTGTCGGTCACGGCCACGAGCATCGCCGCCCACCGCCCCGCCGCCATCTGCCGATCGGCAGATCTTCGGCGGGCGCTTTCGCCCGGCCTCCCGATCGGCCTACCGAACGGGCAGTTCGCAGCCCGTCCGCCACCCCGCCGGCCGCAGCGGCCCAGTCTCCAGCGTGCCGCCGTACGCGGCGAGCCGTTCGGCGAGCGCCACCAGCCCGGTGCCGCCGCTGCCCGGACGGCGTCGCAGCAGACCCCTGACGCCGGATCCGCCGCCCCCGTCGTCACTCACCGAAACGATCACCGCGCCCCCGTCCGCCCGGACCTCCACCCGCACCACCGCCTCGGCCGCACCGGTCGCGTGCCGCCGCACATTGGTGAGCCCCTCCAGCACCACCGCGTACGCGGCCGCCTCCGCCTCCCCGGAGAGCAGGCCCACGGCGCCGGGGAGCGCCTCCAGCCGGGCCCGGGTCGGCCCGGTCCGGCTGAACCGGCCCACCAGCTCCGGCAGATCGGCCAGCCCGAGCACCCGAGTGGCACCGGCCGGAGGCCGCGCACCGTCCCCGTCCTCGCGCGGTTCCCGCAGGGCGCCCACCATCGCGTCCATCGAGTCCAGCGCGCGCAGCCCGGCCTCCTCCAGTCGGCGCAGCAGCGCGGCCGTCTCCTCCGCTTCCTGGCCCGGCAGTTGTCCGGCCTGCGCCTCCAGCACGATGCCGGTGATCTCGTGGGCGACGAAGTCGTGCAGCCCGCGCGCCACCTCCAGACGCTGCTCGCGCCGGGCCCGGGCGACCGCCCGCTCGCGCCGCGCGTCCAGCATCCGCAGGTAGAGGCCGGCGCCGAGCACCACGGCCAGCGGCAGCAGCGACGCCAGCACGGCGGCCACCGAACCGTCCCAACCCGCGTTCGGGGAACGGACGGTGAAGCGCAACGGCACGGCCAGCGCCGCCACGGCGGTCAGCGCGCCGACCGGGCCCGCCCACCGGCCCCGCGAGCGCCGGGCCACCCGGCCCGCCAGCCCCACCAGCGCCGCCCACTCGAACGGCAGCCAGAACGCGGGCAGCCGGTACGGGCCCGCGTAGGCGAGGTCGAGCAGCAGCGAGAGCGCGGCGACGCCGCCCGCCGCCCCCGCGAGCGTCAACCGCCGCCACGGCCAGGGCACCACGGCGGCCAGGATCGCCACGGCGGGCG
>NZ_BAAAKJ010000110.1:0-2319 GCF_039527695.1 Kitasatospora putterlickiae | reverse complement strand
GCCGCGTGCTGCCCCGGACGCGCCAGCACGACGGGCAGCAGGACGGCCCCCGCCGCCGCCACCCCCGCCGGCCGACGGAACCGCACGGCGGGCGCGGATGGAGCTCCGGAAGCGGACAACACTCCGGCGGCGGAGGACACGGGGCCGGGCTCGGCAGACATGCCTCCGAGCCTAAGGTCCAGGCGACCGCCGCCCTCCCCCGACCCGTATCCTCCGAAACCATGACGACGGTGTACCTCCTGGACGGCACGCGGATCAGGACGACGGACGACTTCTGGCACGCGATCGGCGAGGCGGTCAACGGCCCCGGCGGCTACTTCGGCCGGAACCTCGACGCGCTCGCCGACTGCCTCGGCGGCGGGTTCGGCACGCCGGACGACGGCGACTTCGCGGTGGAGTGGCACGACCACGGGGTCTCCCGCGAGCACCTGGGCCACGCCGAAACGATCCGTCAGCTGGAGCTCCGGCTGGCACGCTGCCACCCCGCGAACCGTCCGGCCGTCGCCGCCGAGCTGGCCGAGGCGCGGGCGGGACGCGGGCCGACGGTGTTCGACCGGCTGGTCACGATCTTCGAGGAGCGCGCGCCGGGCGCCCTGCGGTTCCTGTGACGCCCCGGCGTCGCCGCACGGTACCGTTCCTTGCCGCGCGCCCCGCCCGGCACGGAGACGGAAACCGGAGGACCAGCCCGATGAGCGAAGCGCCGCCGCCCGACTACGGCCGACTCGCCGCCGTCGGCCCGTACTTCGCCCTGGACGTCGCCGCCCTGCCCGGTCAGGCGCCGCCGCCGGGCTTCCGGCCGCTGCGCGAGTTCTACGCCCCGGACCCGGGCGGGCCGCTGGCCGGCCGGGTGCGCGAGGTGGCGCGGCGGCTGGGCACGGACGAGCCGCGGGTCGCGGCGTCCATCCTCCACCTCGGCCTGGCCGCCCGGTTCTGTTCGGTGGGCCTCGGTGCGGCCGTCCTGCTCGGCGAGCTGCCCGACCTGGGCCCCGACCGGGCCTGGGTCCGGGTCCCCGAGCAGGGACCGATCGACCTCTGGCTGCCGGGCGGGCCCGCCACGGCCGACCCGGCACCGCTCGCAGACCGCTTCCGGCGGACCGTCGTCGAGGGGTGGTTGGCGGACCTGGCGGCGGCGGTCCGGTCCGTGGTCCCGCTCTCCGACGGACTACTGCGGGGCAACGCGGCCTCCGCGCTGGCGGGCGCGCTGCGCGTACTGGGCGCCCACGCCGCACCGGATCCGGCCCGCGCGCTCGTCGCCGAGGCGCTCGACCACCCACCGCTCGCCGGAACCGGCGCACTCACCGGGACCGCGTTCCGACGCACCAGCTGCTGCCTCTACTACCGGACCGCACCGCGGGCGGGTGTCTGCGGCGACTGCTGCTTCACCCGCCCACCGGGCCGCCGGTAGCGCGCACCGCCCGCCTACCGCTCCAGCGTCGCCGCCAGCAGGTTCGGGTCGGTCAGGGTGAAGAAGGCGGCGCTCGGCACGTACACCGTGTCGCCGCCGATCCCGACCGCCGTGGGGTTGGAGAGGCCGTCGGACGCGTCGAGGACCGTGTGACGGGTCCCGTCCGGTCCGATGTGCACGACCTCGCTGGAGGGGTTGAGCGCCGCGAGCAGGTCGTCGCCGTCGCCGACGAACGCGAAGTCGTCGAGCCCGGGGAGGCCGCCGGCGTGGACCTCGACGGGGCCGGCGGCGCCGTCCGGGCCGATCGGGACGCGCAGCAGGGAGCCGGTCTCGGTGTTGCCGACCCACACGGCGCCCCGGTGCACCTTGAGGCCGTTGGCACCGAAGGCCTTGACCGGCTTGAGCGCGGCGTCGTCCGACCAGACCGCCGGGGCGCCGCCGTCCAGCGGGACGACCCGGACCAGGCCGAGCACCGAGTCGGCGGAGTACAGCACGCCCGCGTGCTCGTCCAGCGCCAGGCCGTTGGGCAGGCTCTCCGCGGGGAACGCGGCGATCCGCTCGGGCTCCTCGCCGGGGCAGAGCCGCCAGATCCCGGTGAGGTCCTCGGTGCCGGTGGCGTAGGCGAAGTACAGCGTGCCGTCGTCGGCGCGGGCCAGGCCGGAGACGACGGCCGCGCCGATCACGGGGGTCGCCGGGTGCTCGGGCGCGGGCATGGTGGCGAGCACGGTGAGCCGGCCGTCCGGGGATACCCGGCCGACCTGGCGGGCGTTGGAGAAGGTGAGGTCCACCGCGCCGTCGGGTTCCACGGCGATGTTCTCCGGCTGGAGGCCCTGGGCGATGTCGAAGTGGGCGACGATCCGGGCGTCGGCGAGCGGCGGCGCCACGGCCACGCCCGGCGGGGCGGCGAGCAGCGC
>NZ_BAAAKJ010000109.1:0-611 GCF_039527695.1 Kitasatospora putterlickiae | reverse complement strand
CCGTCATGCGCTCGCTGATCGCCTACGACCACTAACCCTTGGCATCACTCATTTCTAGTCGTCGACGACCAGGTCACCGCCGGGGACCCGGGCGGCGAGCTCCTTCCAGAAGCCCGCCCGGATCGCGTACCGGTCGTGCTCGTCGATCTGGTCGTCCTTGTGCGCCAGCAGCCCGAAGCGGGCGGCGTAGCGCAGCAGCTCGCCGTCGACCCGGTGCGGGATGCGCGGGTAGCCGGGCCACAGCACGGTGAGCCGTTCGGCGTCGCCGATCCGGCTGGTCCAGCGGCGGGCGAAGACCTGCCCGACCTCGTGGGCGTCGCCGCCGATGGAGGTGATGTCCTCCTCGCGGTCGGCCCAGCGCTGCTCGGCGGTGGTGAGCTGGGCGAGGGTCGGCAGGCCGTCGCCGGCGGTGACGGCGGGCTCGGCGACGGGCCGGTCGATCCAGCCCCGGTCGGAGGACCAGCGCAGCACCGGGCCGGACGGCAGCGCGCCGCTCTGCTGATGGCCGTTCTGCTGCTGGGCGACGGCGGCCTGCCGGTCGGCGCTGCGCCCGGCGAGGTCCTTGGGGGTGGGGACGACCTTCAGCCCGGCGGCGACCGGCTGGGGGCCGC
>NZ_BAAAKJ010000108.1:34629-35402 GCF_039527695.1 Kitasatospora putterlickiae | reverse complement strand
AACTCGTCATGTGGTGGAACTTCATCGGCCGCACCGGCGACGAGATCGCCCAGGCACGAAACGACTGGGAGACCGGGGCGCGTTTCGGCGAAGTCCACGGCTACGACGGCGCCCGCCTCCACGCGCCGGAACTGCCCGCCCTCCCGCTGAAGGCGCGTGGACGGGAGCGCTGACTCGCGGGTGCTCTACGGCGGCGGGTGCCACTCTCCGGCTCGGCTGCCCTGAGGGCGCGACGTGGGCGGGCTCTCAATTCTCAAGCCCGGGCGGCGGACTGCGCCGGACACGGACGAAGAGCCCTTTTCGGCCAAAGAAGTAGCGTGCAGTAGTCATCTGAGCCCCTTGGGTGACTGTCCGGTTAGGCTCCTTGCAGCGGACACGTCAGGCCTTTGGCGGGCCGGCGCTGCTTCCGTCTTCCCTTTGGCCGCGAGTGAGGGCTTGACGCTGTGACAGCACGGGTGGAAGACGTCCAAAAGTTTCTGGAGCACGCGACGTCGGGGGAGGCGGTCGACCTTCCTCCGGCCCTGTTCGCCGACCGTCGTGCCGCGGCCCTGGTGTTCGAGGAGGGCGTGGTCCGGCTGGAGGCGGCGGTGTGCGATCCACGGGCCCTGGTCGTCGACGGGCGTGCGATCACCTCGGCGTCCCCGTCGCCGGTGCCGGCGCGTGTCGCGTTCACCGTGAGTGACGAGTGGCTGGTCGGAACCCTGGTCGCCGTGGACCTCGGCGGGGGCCGGGCGCTGGGCCTGGTCGACGGTGCGCCGGCGGGCGCCGCGCTG
>NZ_BAAAKJ010000108.1:30718-34621 GCF_039527695.1 Kitasatospora putterlickiae | reverse complement strand
GCTGCCCGCCGGCGCGTGGGCGCTGACGGACGGCCGGGCCCTGCGGCTGACCCGGCGCACGCCCCCGCCGCCGGTCGATCCCGGGCGCCTGGACGGTCTGGGCCGGGCTCTGCCCCCGGCGCGGCGCCGGGCAGGCGGCACTCGCGACCGGGCTCCCCGCGCCCTGGTCACCGAGCACGGCATCCTCGTTCCCCGCCCCGGGCCCACGCTCCGCAAGGGCATGCGCGTCCTCGAAGCGCCGTCGGTGCGCGGCTGGTCCCCGATCGGCACGCCCGGGGGCGAGAACGGCCTGAGCGTCGACTACTACAGCCCGCCGCTGCGGATCGCCGGCGCGCTGACCGCGCTGCCGGCCCCCGAGCCCTACAAGACCGTGGTCGGCGGCGTCCTGCTGGTGGACACCGGCGCGTTCAACGGCTCCGCCATGGGCGCCTACGTCGTGCCCCGCGGCGGTGCCGGTCCGTCGCTGTTCGCCTACGGCTCGCTGGGCAGTGAGACCGGTTTCGGGCCGCCGCTGTTCCAAGTGCGCGGCATCTCCGCCGGGTTCGGCTGGAACAGCCGCGTGCGGGTGCCGGCGGCCGACGCCCTCGACGGCTTCCCGTTCCTGGTCGCGCTCGACAACCCGGGCGAGATCGGCGCCGACGACGACGAGGTCGACCCGCTGAAGGTCCTGGGCGAGCTGATCGGCGGCTCCAGCCCATGGGTGAGGCCGCAGGAGGGCGATCTGTGGTTCGCCGCGGGCCTGGCCTTCGACTGCTTCGAGACCTTCCGCGGCCACGCCATGGCGCTGGTCCAGGCCGGCTCCGACCTGACGGTCAGTCTGCTCGGCGCGGCCGGAATGCAGTTGCCCACCAAGAGCACCCACAAGATCGCCCGGGTGGAGATCGGCATCGAGGCGACGCTGCGCCCGTCGGCCGGGGAGCTGAGCATCGGCGCGGCGTTCACCGAGAAGACGTTCCTCATCGACCCGAACTGCAGGCTGCGCGGCGGCGTCGGCATGAAGTTCTGGTTCGGCGACCACCCGCACGCCGGCGACTTCGCGTTCATGCTCGGCGCGATCCCCGCGGGCCGGGGACTGCCCGCCCGCTACCCGCGCCAGCAGGCGGCCGGACTGACCTGGGGCGTAGGCTCCAACGTCAACATCACCGGCAGCGCCTACGCCGCGTTCACCCCCAAGTCCCTGATGGCCGGCGGCTCCCTGGACGTCGTCTTCCAGTCCGGCATGCTGCGGGCCTGGCTCACCGCCAAGGTGGACGCCCTGCTGGAATGGAACCCCTTCTACTTCGACCTCGGCATCGGGGTGCGGGTCGGGGTCTCCGCGACCATCAAGGTCTGGTTCGTCAAGATCAGGATCTCGGTCGAGGTCGGCGTCAGCGTCCGCGTCTGGGGCCCCGCCGTCGGCGGCGAGGCCACCGTCCACCTGTGGTTCATCTCCTTCACCATCGGCTTCGGCGCCGACCGCCGCGACCAGGTCCCCGCCCTGGACTGGGGCGGCTTCCAGGGCATGCTGCCACCACCGGAGAACATGGTCCGCACGAGGGCGATCGCGGGCTATCTGGGCGAGGGCGCCCCGGAGACCCGGGGCGCGGTCAAGCCGTGGCTGGCCGGCAACGGCGGCCTCACCTTCACCGCCGACACCCAGGCCCCCGTCAGCGAGGTGTTCCTCGACGAGGGCGCCACCGCACCGGTCGCCACCGACGGCCCGGTGGACGTCCTGCCCATGCACGCGCGCGGCAAGGGCAGCGAGCTGCGCGTCCGGCTCACCTTCAACGGCAAGCCCGCGACCCTGGCGCCGTGGGGCCGCGCGGTACTGCGAGGCAACGTGCCCAACGGTCTGTGGGGCCGGGAGGCGGACGCGCCGAACCACGGGATCATCCCCGACCGGATCCTCGGGATCCGGCTGACCTCGCCGCCGGTCGACCACGGTACCGACACCGGGTTCCTCGACGAGAAGGCCATCTCGTTCGGCCCGATCAACCCGGACGGCAACCTGCCGCTGTCCGTGGGCGAGCCGGCCGAGGGCCCGGAGCCGACACGGCCCGGTGGCGTCATCGCCGCGATCCAGGACAAGCAGGACGGCATCGACGCCGCCGCCACCCGCGCCAACCGCACCGCCCTGGGCCAGGCCCTGGCCGGCCTCGGCGCCGACCTGGGCGCACTGGACACCGACCTGAGCGCCTACGCCCGGGCGGCGGGCACCGCCTTCACCGCCGAGCCGATGCTCGTCGCCGGCTGACCAAGCACACCGAGCCGCACCGCACCGCACCGCACCGAGCCGCCGCACCCTCACGGTGGGGCGGCTCGGCTCGGTGCGCCGCCCGGACCCCTCGCCCCTCTTGCCGCGTCCTGTCGAAAGGCACGCCTTCGTGACCACCACGTCCGAACCCGCCCCCCAGCCGCGCACCAGCACACCGGCGGCCCAGCACCGCACCCGGTTCTTCGACCACCGCATCCCCTCGCTGTACGCCGGCCGGTACCGGATCGACAACCGCCAGACCCTCAAGGACCTCGACGGAGCGGACCGCGTCATCGACGCCACCCCGCAGCCCTTCGACGTCGTCCAGCCGCGCTTCAGCATCGACCCCGGTGGCATCAACGCCCGCTTTCCCGTGCCGGACGCCGTCGGCACCTACAGCCAGATCCTCGCCCACATCAACCTCGACGCCCCGGGCCTGCCGTGGGCCCGCCCCCTGGGGCAATGCCCGCCGCAGGGGTGCCTGTTGGGGAATTGCCCCGTGGGGGAGTGCCGGCTGGGCGCCGTCCCCTGGATGGCCCTGCTGATCTTCCGCGAGGACGAACTGCCCGACGACCCGGCCGCCGTGGGCCTCGTCACCACCGGCACCGTGCGTGAGCTCCTGGACGGCGCCCACGGCCCCGGTGCGGTACCGGTCATCGACCCGCACAGCATGCGCCCCGACGAGTACGACGAGCAGTGCGCCACCGTCCTCGTGCCCAAGGACCTCTTCGACGCGGTGAAACCGCTGCCCGTCGAAATGGGCTACCTCGCCCATGTGCGCGAGGGCGGGCGCCCCGACGCGGCCCGCGCGGGTGATGCCCCCGAGCCCGACGAGGGCGAACTCAACGCCGTCCTCGTCGCCAACCGGTTCCCCGCCGCCACGGGCGGAAGCCACGTGGCCCACCTCGTCTCCCTCGAAGGCCACGACCGGTACCTCACCACCCCCGCACCCGCCGAAGGCGTGCGCCTGGTCTCCCTCACCAGCTGGTCCTTCACCACCGAGCCCGACTCCGGCATCGGGTTCGGCGACCTCGCCCAGCACCTGGCGACCACCGACGGCACCACCCCGCGCCCACCGGAGGAACTGCGCCTGCGCGTGCCCGTCCAGGCACCGGCCGACCCGAGCGGCCCGCAGACCGAGGCCCTGGGCCGGATGCGGGCCGGAGCGGTCGCCCTGCCGCAGCGACTGGAGACCGGCGAGCGCACCCTCGCCTTCTACCGAGGTCCGCTCACCGCACAACCGGCGCGGGACCTGCCCGCCCCGGCCGCCACCCGTCTGGAGTCCCCGGGCGAAGCGCTGATCTACCTGCGGCAGTACGGCGTCTTCGACACCGCGTACGCCGCCGCGTTCACCACCGGGCGGACCCTGGCCCTCGCGGACGCCGAGTTCCGCACCGCGCTGCTGGAGTTCCGCTCCGCCGCGCGTACAGCGGCCCGCCGCCTGGCCTCGCACCCCGCACTCGCCGCCCGCTCCGCCGCGGACCTGACCGGACGCGACCTCATCGCACCCCTCGCCATCGAGTCCTTCGACCGCCTCCTCACCGGTGGCGACAGCGACGAGGGCGGCGCCCGCCTCGTGCAGGCCCTCGACCAGGCCGGCCCGCGGCTGCGGTCCGGACGGCGACCACGTCTACCTGGACCTGACCCACCTGCCGCCGGAGCAGCTGGAC
>NZ_BAAAKJ010000108.1:21990-30653 GCF_039527695.1 Kitasatospora putterlickiae | reverse complement strand
CCGCCGCGTCCCCGGTGACGCGCGTGCCGTCCTCGCCCTGCCCGGTGTCGCCGGCCTCCTCGCCGAGGCAGCGCCCGACGAGTTCGCGAAGGTCACCGTCTGGCTGGACGCCCTGCGCAGCCTGGAGCTGCTGAGCCTGTCCCACCTGGTCCCCGACGCCCGTGCCCTTCCGGAGGAGAGCATCCGCTTCGCCCACCTCGACGAGGCCTGGGTGCGGGCGGCGGTCGACGGCGCGCTGAGCGTGGGCGTGGGCCACACCCTGGACGCCGACCTCAACGCCCTCGCGGCCGGGGGAGGCCCGGTCCCGAAGTGCGCCGTGCTGATCAACTCCAGCCTGGTGGAGAACTGGCCCAAGGCCATCCTCACCGCCTACCAGGGCACCCGCAGCGTCGAACCCGTGCGCGAGGCGGTCTTCGGCACGCGGATCCGCCTGGCGATCTTTCCGGTACTCATCGACCGGGTCGAACTCGCCGAGCCCCCGCGCGGCCTGTGCTTCGGCATCGGCGACCTCGGCACCATCGACCTCCGCGCGATCGAGGGGGACGGCATCGGCCACCCCATGGGCGAGTTCCCGCCCGCCCGAGCGAGCTCGGACACCTTCGGCCGCTTCGCGCGGTTCCTGCGGGACGGGGAACGGGACGTCCTCAACGTCGGCGGTACCGGTGACGCGCTGGTGCCCGCGCTGTCCCGGGCCCACGGGCTCGCCGAAAGCCAGTGGATCTCCTCCGCGCAGTTCGCCCTGCAGATGATCAACGCGCCGCAGGCGCAGACCTTCTCCCGGCCCTGAGGCCCGACCACCCCGCACCGACGAAAGGACCCCCGGACCATGTCCGTGGACAACACCCTCATCGTGCCGGTCGAGGTCGCGGCCCTCGCCGTGAACCGGCAGACCCGCGACACCGCCACCCCGCACACGTTCCACCGGTGGATCACCAACTTCAAGGACATCGGCGAAGGCGTCCCCGCGGAGCCCGCCCCCTTCTCCAGCCCCGAGGAGTGGACCGGGAGGGAGGACCGCCTCGGCGTCTACCTCCAGTGGGAACTGCCCGCCGCCCTCACCCGCGGCCGCCACGACGAGGAGGAGGGCGTCGGAGAGTTCCCCCTGGTGCCCAACCGCTGGCTCGTCGTACGCCACCGGGACAGCACCCGCGCGCTCAAGGCCTGGATCGTCGAGAGCGACCACCTCGACCCCATGAACGGCACCGTCTCCTTCCCCAACCCCGACTTCGACACCGGCCCCGACAACGAGGAACCCCCCGCCACCCTGCTCGGCAAGTGCCACGAACTCACCGGCCCCTGGCGCGAGCCCGACGGCAGGCGGGACGCGTTCCTCACCGCGATCGGCCCCGGCCTGCTGACCTTCCCGGTCTTCCAGCCCTACAACAGCAACGTCTTCTCCCTCCACGACACCCTCCTGGACACCCCCGAGGACCAACCGCCCGCGCGGGAACGGCTCAGCTACCTCGTGGCCGGCTGGTACGCGGACCCCGACAGCGACATCCTGGCCGGCACCGAAGGACTCGCCGGACTGCTGGAACGCCTGCGGTGGACGCCGCCCGTCGGCTCCGGCAGCGGCATCCGCTCCTCCGTCTACTCCGGAACGGTCCTGGGCCTGGACTGGGACCTCAACGGCCCCGTCCCCGACTCGCCCTGCCCGGCGCCTGCCGACGTCACCACGATCGTGTCCAACAGCATCGCCGAGTCCGTCGCCGAACTCGGCGCCCAGGCCGGCGGCCACGGCGCCCTCTCGGACGAAGAAGCCGACCTGTTCCGGGCGTTCCTGCTCGGCGGCATCGACGCCCTGGAGGAACGCGACCGCCCCGAGGCGGACATCCTCACCGACCGCCGCGCCCACGACAGCGCCTTCGGCCCGGTCCCCGGCGGGTACCGGTGGTTCATCGGCGAACGCGGTGAGGAGACCGGCCGCACCACCTCCCGCGCCACCCGAGCGGCGGAGGCCGACACCGTCGCCGACCTCAACCGCCGCCAGGCCGAACACGACGCCACCGAAGCCGAACTCGACGCCGCCCGCGAACACCTCTACCACCTGTGGTGGCTCAGCCGTCTGCCACGCCGCTCCACCGACTTCGACGCCCGCATCGAGGACGAACTCGACAGGACGATTCCCGACGGCGCCGCCGGTCGCGTGGCCGCCCTCGCCCTCGACCTGGCCCGGCAGCGCGCCGAACTGCCCTGGGGCCGGAGCGAGTCGGACCTGGCCGCGCGCATCGACGCCCTCCACCCCGCCTACGGATCCCGTGCCGCCCGCCGCCTGATCCGGGTGCCCGCCGCGGACTTCGAGTACAGCGCCGACCCCGTCCTCACCCTGGAGGGCGCCAACCTCCACGCCCCCCTCACCCGGGACACCGCCCTGCCCTGCCGCACCCCCGAACGCCTGATCACGCGTGCCTCCGGCACCACCACCGCCGACGTCGCCCCCGTCGCCGCCCAGATCGACCTCACCGGGCAGCAGCCCGCCTGCCTGCCCGCCCTGCTCAGCGAGTTCCTCATCCTGGAGCGCGCCCTGCGCGGCGGCGACATCCGGGACGTCACCGGCACCCTGCCCGAGTACGGCACCACACCGTGGGCGATGCCCTGGCAGCCCCTGTTCCTGCTCTGGAAGGCCGAGTACTTCCCGCTGCCCTTCCGCGACGGCGACCGGCCGCACTGGGACTTCGTCGACGGCTCCCGCTACCAGTGGAAGGGCACCGGAGAACCCGGCGCGCCGCTCGTCGTCTCCGGCCGCCAGATCCTCGCCCCCAGCGCCGGCCACATCGTCGACGGCACCGTGCAGAGCTACGCCCGCGTGCGCGCCGACCTGCCCGCCGACGCCCTCCTCGGCGTCCGCTCCCAGGCCCGCGAGGCGAACTACCTCTCCCAGACCCTCGACGGCTTCGGCGCCGCCATCGCCCAACGCCGGCCGCTCGCCGGCCTGCAGCCCACCGGCGCCCTCGCCGACCTCATCGGCAACGGCGACTACCCCCCGCCGGACCCCGGCGCCCCGCCCGCCAGCGACTGGGACCCGGACCCCGAATCCACCTTCCAGGAACTGCGCGCCGGACAGCTCGCCTTCCTCGACCTGGCCGTCGTCGACCGCTTCGGACGCTCCGTCCACCTGATCGCCAGGGCCGCCCACTTCAAGCCCGAGATGCCCGACACCATGCGCCCCGCCCACCCCGTCAGGGACTACGACTCCGACCGGCTGGTCGAACTCGGCCCGCGCCTGCTCCAGCCGGCCCGGCTTCGCTTCGACTTCCTCGCGGCCACCACCGACGAGGACACCGACCTGACCCCCGGGACCAACCCCGTCTGCGCCTGGCTGCTGCACAACCGCCTCGACCGCTCCCTCGTCCTCCACACCCCCGACGGCGCGAGCCTCGGCGAACTGCGCGTCACCCTGAACACCGCGGGCACCCGCGAGGTCTCCTGGACAGCCCTGCCCGGCTCCGAAGTGACCGACTTCGCCCAGCTGGAGGCACTCGCCCCGCACCCCTACCGGCTGCTCAACGCGGTGAAGACCCGCGGGCCGCAGACCTTCGACGCCTTCCGGTCCACCCTCGACCGGGCCTTGGAGACCATCGACCCGGACGGCCCGGCCGACCCCGGCCTCGGCTTCCTCCTCGGCCGCCCGCTCGCCCTCGTCCGCACCCGCCTCACCATGGACCTGCGCGGCCCGCTGCGTACCGACGTCAGCTGGCAGAACCTCTTCCGGCCGTCCCCGTCCGAGCTGCCCACCTACCCCTGGACGATCCGCCTGGGCGAGGCGCAGCAGAGCGACGACGGCCTGGTCGGATACGTCCTGGACGACGACTACGGGCACTTCGAGACGGTCGTCGACCCGGCGGCCGGCGGCGGGGACTACCTGCGGCCCATCGGCGACACACCCGGCCTCAACCTGGACTTCGGCGACCACAACACGGCGGTGGCCACCGTGCTGCTGGACCCGCGCGCGGCCGTACACGCCACCACGGACCTCCTCGCCACCAGGAAGGTCTTCGTCCCGCAGGAGTTCACCGACCCCGCGATCGCCCGGATGGCGGTCAACTTCCGCACCGGGCCCCTGCTGGCCGCCACCACCGCCCTGCGCGGCCCCCAGGACGAAGACGAGGAGACCGTCCTCATGCCGGTACCGGCCGGCGTCGTCGGTACGTGGAGCTGGTCGGAGAACCGCGGCGGACAGTGGGAGAGGCTGCCGGTCCTCGGCCAGGACCAGTACGACCTCCCCCTCGCCGGACCCGAGATCCGCTCCGGCTTCCTCACCCTCGACAACGCTGCCGCCCACACCCGCGCCGACGACTGACCGGCCGCCACCGCCGTCGCCGTTTCGTGCCGCCCCTCTCCGTGGCGGCACGGCCACCCACCCCCAAGGAGCCGATCGTGACCGTGGTCGTCCAGACACAGGACGCGGGCAGCACCGCGAACGAGCCGCTGCTGTCCTACACCCCCACCACCACACCCAGTCCGTTGAAGGCCTCGCCGGAGAACCCGCAGGCTCCGGAGGAACTCGGGGAGATCGTCATCGCCGTCGCCCGGCAGAGCGGCACACAGGCCGACGTCGAATGGATCAGGGTGAAGGTCCCGGCCGGGACGATGGCACCCGACCTCGCCACCGACCTGAACAAGATCAGCCCGCGGATCAGCCTCACCGGCTGGACCGCGCGCCTGGACGAATCCGCCAAGGAGTTCGTCTTCACCCCCACCGGCAGCCACGCGCCGATCGGCCCCGGCACCGGATTCACCGTCCAGCTGTCCGACATCCCGATCAGCCGCAAGGTCGGCACCGCCCCCGTCACCGTCACCGAACGCTCCCGCGCCGGAAGCTCCGCCTTCCAGGACCGGTCCACGGTCTTCAACCTCGGCAAGTTCCCCGCCGACTTCTACCTGCGCAACCTCCAGTGCGAACCCTCCATCATCCCCAACGGCGGCGACGTCAAGCTCACCTGGGAACGCTCCGCCAACGCCACCTACGAGCTGCTCTACCCGGGGACCAACCGGGACGTCACCACGCGCGAGGAACTCGACGTCGAAGGCATCACCTCCGACACCACCTTCTACATCCGCGCCACCACCGGCGACCCCACCAACCCCGTCGTACGGATCGTCTCCACCCAGGTCACCGTCATCAAACCCGACCTGGACATCGGCAACCTTGACGTTCACGGCAGGATCGTCACCCGTGGCGAGTTCACCGCGAAAGGGAAGATCGAGGCGGAAAAGGGGGTCGAAATCAGGGGCGTGACCTCCGTGCTGAGGGAGCCGCTCTCGATTCGTCCGGCCGCTCAGGGCGCTTGGAGGAATCTCAGCGTCACCGCCGACGCGATCCTCACCATTCAGGTGAATCCCCATGGGGCGGTAAGCGTCGATGTCGGCTTCGGGGAAATCGAGATAAAATCCCACTATCACAGCGACGATAATGAATGGAGCCGGCCTTTCGTCACTTTGCCCGTTCGGCCGGGAGGTTTCAAGGTGCGGGTGGACCGAGTAGGGGACAGCGGATCTCCGTCTTTCCTTTGCCACATGCTCGGCGGTGGATCCTTGATGTGACGCCCACGTGGAGCGTCAACGATCCTGAAGTCCGATCCCGGGCCACTCCGTGGCGCGGGCCCCGGTCGGTGACGCCGCCCCGGATCCTGCCGTTGGACAGCCGGGCGGCGCCGTCTCACGTCAACTTGGCGGGGGCGACGGTGAGCGTGTGCGAGTTCCGCTGCGTCGTGACGAGGGGCTCGACGCCCGGTGCTCCAGCCGTGACCAGCGCATAGGCGCGGGCGAGGGTCTCCAGGGCCTCGGCCCCGTGACCGGGGTTCCTCTCGGCGACGGCCTGCGCCTCCGAGCCGATGGCGGCCAGGAGCTGCTCGCGGGCCTGCGCGCCGGCGGGCGAGAGCGGAGCCCGCTCCGCTACCACCAGCGGGATCTGCCGGATCCCCTCGTCCGTCGCGGCGTTCCCGGCCGGTACGGCGGTGTCGTCACTCACGTGTCTTCCTCCCGAAGAGAAGTCGATCTTCTGCGGTCACCGTAGCCATCCCGCGGGCAACACGCCTGACCCGGCGGGGCGCGGCCGAAAACATGGCCAGAACCGCGCACCGCCCACTCTCATATGCTCGCTGACCGCCTACGACGACCACTCACCCTTCGCCTCATTCCTCTAGGCGCGGCTCAGGATCCAGACGCCGTAGGCGTCGTTCGCGGGGTGCAGTTGGTAGGTGCCCGCTCGCAGGTCGACGCGCAGGCCGGCGGCGGTCAGATCCGCCTCGAATTCGGCCGGGGTGTAGTTCCTGGCGTGCGGTGGTGGGTCCTGGAGGTGGAAGCCGACCAGGATCCGGCCGTTCTCGCCGAGCACGTCGCGCATCGCGCCCAGGGCCCTGCGCTCCGTGCCCTCGGCGAGGAAGATGAGGACGTTGCCCACGCAGACGACCAGGTCGAACGGGCCGTCGTCGGGGCGGAGGCCGAGGATGTCGCGTTCCTCGATCGGCAGCCCGGGGTAGGTCTCCCGGGCCTGCCGGACCAGGGCTTCGTCGGGCTCGATCGCGACCACGTCGTGCCCCTGGCGCAGGAGTGCCGCGGTCACCCGGCCCATGCCGGCGCCGGCGTCGAGCACCCGGGCGCCGCGCCGCAGGAGCGTGTCCGCGAGCCGGGCCTCACCGTCGACGTCCTCGCCCGCGGCGATGAGCTCGGCGAACCGCTTGCCGAAGTTCCCGCTCTGCCCCGCCTGCTGCCAGCGGGTTCGCCGTGTCGTCATCGGTATCGGTTCGCCGGGCGGCAGCGTGATCCTGTCCATGGTCGCATCCTAAAACGATGGCGCCGACACCGGTCATGGCCGCTGAAGTGCTCGTCGGGCGCCTGTGACGGACCGCTCGAAGGCCGGACGGCCGGCAAACGCGTCACTGTCGACTGGCATCATCGTGCGGTGGCCGGTGTCGGCCGGTGACCCGCGTCACGGGAACCGGTGTTCCCGCTCGGACAAGGCATGACGTGAACCATCCCCACTCCCGGCTGCGGGCCGGGAATCCCGAAGCGTTCCGCGACCTGTTCCGGGACCACTCCTCCCTGGTGTACCGCCACGCCGTGCGCGTGACCGGGAACTGGGCGCTGGCCGAGGACGTGGTCTCGCTGACCTTCCTCGAAGCCTGGCGCCTGCGCGGGAAGCTCCGCGACGAGGGCGACAGCCCGCGCCCCTGGCTGATGGGCATCGCCGTCAACGTGCTGCGCAACACGACACGAGCCGCCCGCCGCCACAGCGCGGCCATGTCCCGCGTGCCCGCGGCCGACCCGGTCCCCGACTTCGCCGACGAGCTCGTCGGGCGCATGGCCGACTCCGAGGAACTCGCGGCCGCCCGCAAGGCGCTGGCGCGCCTGCGGCGACCGGAACGCGAGGTCTTCGCGCTGTGCGTGTGGTCCGGGCTCGGCTACGCGGAGGCGGCGGCCACCCTCGGCGTGCCCGTCGGGACCGTGCGTTCGCGCCTGTCCCGCGCCCGCACCCGGCTGCGCAAACTCGCGGACGAGGAACTGCGCCGCGCGAAGAGGACCACGGAACCCCTCCCGCCCCCCGGACAAACACAGGGCAGCCGCGACACCGCGGCCCGGCCGCACAAGGAGACGCACCGATGATCCGCAACCCGCGTCGGCGCAACGAACCGCTCGACCACGCGGAACTGGCCCGCCTCCTGCCGGCGCCGGCCGACCCCCGCCTGGCGGCCGACCGCCAGGACCTGATCGAGGAATTCCTGATGAACGAGATCCACCGGTCCGACCGCGACCCCGCGCCCTCCCCGGCGCGGCGCCCGCTGCGCCGCGCCGCCCTGATCGCCGCGCCCGTCGCCGCGGCCGCGGCCCTCGCGCTGGTCGTCTCCCTGGGCAGCCCGGCCGACACGACGACGGCGGCTCCGCGGCTGGTCAAGGCGCCCGTCGTGCAGATCGAGGAGGGGAGTACCGTCCAGCTCGCCTCGACGGTCCGCGAGATCGCCGCCGCCGCGACGGCGAACCCCACGCCCCAGCCGGGGCCGGGCCAGTACATCTACGTCAAGAGCCGGGTCTCCTTCATGGCCGGCAGTCTCAACGCGGACACCGGGGAGTCCGCCACCTGGGTCCAGCCGCTGCACGACCGGGAGGTGTGGAAGTCCCCCGACGGCACCCGGGGCTGGCTGGACGAGCCGGGCTACCAGGACAAGGGCGGCATCGCGCTGGACAACGGCGACCCCCGCAAGCAGCTGACCTACCAGTGGCTCGCGGCCCAACCCGCCGACCCCGACGCCCTGCTGAAGTTCGCCTACTCGACGGTGAGCGGCACCCGGGACCGCGACCAGCAGGCGTTCAACGAGATCGGCTCCATCATCCGCGAGCAGCTCGTCCCCTCCGGCCTCGCCGCCGCGCTCTACGAGGCGGCCGGCAGGATCCCGGGCGTCGTGGTGGTCGAGCACGCACAGGACGCCTCCGGCCGGGACGGCATCGCGTTGGCGCGCCTGGACCCGCAGACCGGCGAGAGGTCGGAGTGGATCTTCGACCGGGAGAGCCACCAGTACCTCGGCAGCCGGGGCGTGCAGGTCCGGGAGTTCAACGGCGTCAAGCCCGGCACGGTCGTGGAGCGCACGTCCATCGTCGCCCGGGCCGTCGTCGACACCAGGAACCAGCGCCCTGGCGCCGGACAGGCCACCGCCTGACGGCGCCGC
>NZ_BAAAKJ010000108.1:0-21888 GCF_039527695.1 Kitasatospora putterlickiae | reverse complement strand
ACGCCGGCCGGGCGCTGGCCGAGTCCATCGCCCGGGAGGGCGGCCGGGCCGAGTACCGGCACGCCGACGTGTCCGCCGCCGCCGTGTGGGACGCACTGGCGGCGCACGTCCAGGACCGCTTCGGGCGACTGGACGTCCTGGTCAGCAATGCCTTCACCGTGACCGTCAAACCGGCTCACGAGCTCACCGAAGCGGAGTGGGACCGCCAGCTCTCCGTCACGCTCAAGGCTTCGTGGCTCGCCGTGCGCGCCTTCGCCCGGCAGCTGCGGACGGACGAGGGCGCGCTGGTGCTCACTTCGTCGGTGCACGCGCTGGTCGGCATCCCGGGCCACCCCGCGTACGCGGCGGCCAAGGGCGCCCTGTGCTCCATGGGCCGTCAGCTCGCCGTCGAGTACGGGCCGCAGGTCCGGGTGAACACGGTGCTCCCCGGCCCGATCATGACGGCGGCCTGGGACCGCGTCGACGAGCGGGACCGGGCCGCCAGCGTGGCCGGGACCGCCGCCAAGCGCTTCGGCCGCCCCGAGGAGGTCGCCGCGGCCGTGGCCTTCCTGGCCTCCTCCGACGCCTCCTACATCACCGGCACCACCCTCGTGGTGGACGGTGGCTGGTCCGTCGTCAAGGCCTCCGCATGAAGGGGCGGACCGGCTCTGGCCGAGCGGCCACCCACCGGCGGACTGGAGCGGGCACATGAACCGACCCCCACGCGGACTGCACGGACAGACCGTGGAGATCCTCGGCGAGCGGATCATCCGCGGCACCTACCCTCCGGGGTCCGCGTTGTACCCGGAGCGGATCGAGGCCGAACTCGGCGTCAGCAAGACCGTCGTCCGCGAGGCCCTGCGCGTCCTCGCCGCCAAAGGACTGGTCGAGTCACGGCAGAAGCGCGGCACCTACGTGCGCCCGCGCTCCGACTGGAGCCTGCTGGACGGAGACCTGCTGCGGTGGCAGGGCCGGAGCGTTCCGCACGAGGGTTTCCTCGACAACCTGGCCGAGGTCCGCTCCATCGTCGAACCGGCCGCGGCCCGGCTGGCCGCCCGGCGCCGCGACGACGACGACCTGGCCCGGCTCGCCGGAGCGCTGGACCGGATGGCCGCGGCCGGCGCCGACGCCGACGCCCTGGTGGAGGCCGACCTGCTCTTCCACCGCGCCCTCCTGGCCGCCACGCACAACGAGTTGCTGAGCCGGATGGAGGTCGTCATCGAGGCGGGCCTGCGCGTCCGCGACCGGATCGTGCACGGCGCCGAGTCCTGGGCCGACCCCCTTCCCGCGCACCGCGCGGTCCTGGAGGCCGTTCGCGCCCAGGACCCCGGCGCCGCGGCCGAGGCCGTGGCCACCTTGCTGACCCAGGCCACGGACGACCTGCACGACCTCGTACCCACGACACACGAGGGGGACCCGGGATGAAGATCGCGGCCCTGGAGACGTTCCTCGTCCCGCCGCGCTGGCTGTTCCTGCGCATCGCGACGGACGAGGGCGTCACCGGTTGGGGGGAGCCCGTGGTCGAAGGGCGCGCCGAGACCGTCCGCGCCGCCGTGCACGAACTCTCCGACCACCTGATCGGCCAGGACCCGCTGCGGATCGAGCACCACTGGCAGGTCCTGACCAAGGGAGGCTTCTACCGGGGCGGGCCGGTGCTCTCCAGCGCGGTCGCGGGCATCGACCAGGCGTTGTGGGACATCGCCGGAAAGGTCCACGGAGTCCCCGTCCACCACCTGCTCGGCGGCCCGGTGCGCGACCGCGCGCGGGTCTACGGCTGGATCGGCGGCGACAGCCCCACCGATGTCGCGGAGCAGGCCCGGGCCCAGGTCGAAGCCGGGTTCACGGCCGTCAAGATGAACGGCGCCGCCCGGCTCCGGCACATCGACACCCCGGCCCGCACCCGGGAGATCGTCGACCGGGTGGCCGCCGTCCGTGAAGTCCTCGGCGACGACCGCGACGTGGCGGTCGACTTCCACGGCCGGATGTCCACCGCCATGTCCCGCCGACTGCTCCCGCTCCTGGAACCGCTCCAGCCGCTGTTCGTCGAGGAGCCCGTCCTCCCCGAGCACTCCCGCGACCTGCGCCGCGTGGTCGAGTCCAGCTCGGTGCCGATCGCCGTGGGCGAACGGCTCTTCTCCCGCTGGGACTTCCGCGACGTCCTGGCCTCCGGCATCGCCGTCGCCCAGCCCGACGTCTCACACGCCGGCGGGATCTCCGAGGTCCGGCGCATCGCCGCCCTCGCCGAGACGTACGACGTCGCGATGGCCCCGCACTGCCCGCTCGGGCCGATCGCGCTCGCCGCCAGCCTCCAGATCGCCTTCGCCACACCGAACTTCCTCATCCAGGAACAGAGCCTCGGCATCCACTACAACCGCGGCGCCGACCTGCTCGACCACCTCCTCGACCCCACCCCGTTCCGCTTCGTCGACGGGTACGCCGCCCGCCCCACCGGCCCGGGCCTGGGCATCGACATCGACGAGGACGCGGTACGACGTGCCGCCGAGACCGGCCACCGCTGGCGCAACCCCGTCTGGCACCACGAGGACGGGGCGTTCGCGGAATGGTGACCGGTCCGGCCCCGGCCACCCCGCCGATCGACGTCCGCACCGCCCCCGCCCCCGCCACACTCCCGACCCCGCCGCCCGCGCGAGCTGAGAAGACCCCCATGGATCTCGACGCACTACCGCACCACACCCTCGCCATCGTGCGCGGCACCGACCGCGAAGCGGCGCTGCGCACCGTCCTCACCCTCGCGCAGGAGGGCATCGCGGCCGCCGAGGTGTCCCTGACCACGGACGACGCGCCGTGGGTGATCGAGCGGGCCCGGCACGAACTCGGTGCCGACGCCGTCCTCGGTGCCGGGACCGTCGTCACCCCCGACGACGCGGCCCGGGCCGCCGCCGCGGGCGCCAGCTTCCTCGTCACCCCCGGACTCGGAGCGGCGCTGCGCCCCGGAGACCTCGGTGAGCTCCCCCTGCTGATCGGTGCCCTGACCCCGTCCGAGGTGATCACCGCCCGGCAGCACGGCGCCCTCGCGGTCAAGCTCTTCCCCGCCTCGCTCGGCGGCCCGGGCTACCTGAAGGCGCTGCGCGACCCGTTCCCGACGGTGCCATTCGTCCCCGTCGGTGGCGTCGACGCCGACCTCGCCCTCGCCTACCTCGCGGCCGGCGCGGTCGCCGTCGGGGTCGGCTCACCGCTGATCGGCGACGCGGCACGCGGCGGCGACCTCACCGCGCTGCGCGCCCGCGCCGCCCGCTGGCGCGACCGCCTGACCGGGACGACGGTGGGCGCATGACCGGCGGGCCCCCCGAGGTCGTCACCATCGGCGAGACCATGGCCGCCCTGCGCGCCACCGGTCCGATTCGCCTCGGCGCCCCGATGCGGCTCTCCGTGGCCGGCGCCGAGGCCAATGTGGCGATCGGCCTGGCCAGGCTCGGGCACCGCGTGGGCTGGGTCGGCCGGGTCGGCGACGACGAGTTCGGCGCCCTGGTGCTGCGGACGCTGCGGGCCGAACGCGTCGACATCAGCCATGCCCGAACCGACCCGGACGGCCGGCCCACGGGACTGATGGCACGGGAGGACCGCATCGGCGACCTCGTCCAGGTCTCCTACCACCGCCACGGCTCGGCCGGGTCCGCACTCCGGGCCGAGGACGTCCTGCCCGCCCTCACCCCGGGCCTGCGACTGCTGCACCTCACCGGCATCACCCCCGCGCTGAGCGCCACCGCCGCCGACGCCGTCGCGGCCGCCGCCCGCCACGCCCGCGCACTCGGCGCGACCGTCTGCCTCGATGTCAACCACCGGGCTCGGCTGTGGAACGCCGACCGGGCCCGCTCGGTCCTCCTGCCGCTCGCCCGGTCCGCCGACGTACTCGTCGCCTCGGCCGACGAACTGCACCTGGTCTGCGACGACCCCTCGCTCCCCGAGCGGGACGCCGTCGCCGCGCTGCTCGCCCGGGGCCGCCGCGAGGTCGTGATCACCAGGGGCGGCGACGGCGCGACCGTCACCACGGCGGCCGGTCGGGTCAGCGTGCCCGCCCGCCGGGTGCCCGTGGTGGACGTCGTCGGAGCCGGTGACGCGTTCGTCGCGGGCTACCTCTCCGGCCGGCTCGACGGCCTCGGCGTGGAGGCCCGCCTCGACCGGGCGGTCACCACCGGGGCGTTCGCCGTCGCCACACACGGGGACTGGGAGGGCCTGCCCTCGCGTGCCGACCTCGCGCTGCTCGACCGGCCCGCCGGCACGACCTTGAGGTAGTCCGCGAGGGTGAACGGCGTCGCTCCGCCCGCACCGGACGGGACCACCGGTTCGCCCGTCCGGAGGACGGCGACGCCCGGTTCCGGGCCGGGAAGGCGAGGAGCCGGACCGCCCGACCGGCGGTCACCAGGGGGCGCCGGCAGGTACGCGGCGCGCACGTTCTCCGGCGTCCCGGTCCGTTGTTCCGACCGGCTCCCGGAGGGCGGGACGGCGGCGGGTATTGTGCTGGGGAAACGGTGTCCGCCCTGGTCGGATGATGCGCCGCCGCTCCTTGGCGCGTTTCGAATCCCGCGGTGGGCGGAACGCCGGAAGCCGGTCGCACCGGCGAACGATGTCCATGCCCGACAGCGCAGAGGATGACGGGTCGGCACCGCACAACGTCGCAGGCAGGCCGATGGACGGCGCACCAGGCAGACTCGAATCCGTAACAGTTCCCCACCGAGAGGACCACGCATGATCACGCTGACGAAGGACGACGGCCCGGCGGATCTGGACGGGGTGACCCACCTGTCCATCGGGGTTTCCTGGGATCCGACCGTAGGGAGCAGCGGCGGGCTGCTGGGCAAGATCCGGCAGAAGCAGGGCACCGACCTCGACCTGATCGCCATCGCCATGCAGGGCGCCGAGCCGGTACGCCTCGCCGGCCTGGATTCCCTGGATCCCCTGGGCAACGGTTCGCTGGTCCACAGCGGTGACAACCAGACGGGGCACGGCGACGGTGACGACGAGACGGTCACCGTCGAGTTCGCCCGGGTGCCCGCCAACATCACCTCCATCGTGTTCGTCGCCGCGGCCTACAAGAAGCGCAGCGCCTTCCAGAACGCCCGCAACATCAGCTTCAAGGTCTACGACGCGACGGGCGGCAGCACCCAGCAGGTCGCGGACATCTGGCCCAGCATGCTCACCAACGACAACGGCTGCGCCGTGGCCAAGGCGATACGGGCGGGCTCGGGCTGGAAGCTCCAGGTGATCAACGAGACGGGGAAGATCAAGCAGGGGGACGAGAAGGACCTGATGCGCTTCGCCGTGAGCAAGTAGCACGGGAGGTCCCGACGCACTCGACGGGCTCGGGGTGCCTGAAGGGGAGTCGGGGCCGCGCACGCCGTCCCGGGGTTTCCGGATCCGGGGCGGCGTGCGCCTTGGGCCCGGGCGCGGTCACCGGCCGGGGCGGCGGCGTGGCGGTGGGGGGAGGGCGGTGCGGTCGGCCTTGCCGTGCGGGGTGGTGGGGATCCCCCGTAGGTGGCGGTGCTGCGGGTACGCCGAAGGAGGACGCCGCCAGGTCGCCGGCCGTTGTGACGGCCCGGGCTTCCGCGGTGACGGCCCGCGGAGGCGACGAGCGGGCGTCGGCCGCCTCCGGTGGTGCCGGGTGCGGCCGGATCCGCACGGCGGAGCGGCGGGAGCCGCGACCGGCTGTGGACGTGGGAACATCGCGCCGTCACCAGGTGATCGCGGTACCTGGCGCCGGTGCGGGCCGCCGGTGAGCGCCGCAGCGCTACCGGCGCGGGGCCGGGGTCACAGCTTGCACATGGCGGTGTACGGCTGAACGATGCGTTCCTGGTGTGACCCGAAGTCGACGAGTGCCGCGGCGTCGGCGGTCTCCTCGACGCTGACGACCCGGCCGAGGCCGTACCTGTCGTGATTGACGCGGTCACCGGCGGCGAAGTGCTTGCGCGGCGCTTCGGGCCGCGGGGCAAAGGGGCTGGTGGGCAGGGGGCGGCGGACTGCTCCATATTTCGTCATATGCGGCCAGTATGCGCCCGAAAAAACGGCAGCGGAACCGTCCGGAGCACGGGAAGTCGGCGGCGTCGAAATCCGTGTGCCGTACAGCACGTTCGGTACGCCTTGCGGGGCGCGGTGCCGCTCGTGGCCGGGCCCGCCGAGGGAAGCGCCCGGCCGACCCGCGCCTGCCGCCCCGGAGGGCGCGGCCGAGGACTGCGGGCAACCCTTCGCCTCAAGTGGGCAGGCATGCGGGCGTGTTGACAGGCGCGACGGAAGGTGCGGCGCCGCCTTCGAAACCCGGGTCGAAATATTCACCCGTTGTGGGCCCGGGCCTGCTACAGTCGTTATCAGTTGCAGTAGTGGTTCCCATGAACTTTGTGTGCGCCTGCTGATGTTTGCAGGCGCATTTTTTGTTTCCCGGCTCTTCCCCGGGTGGGTGCTCATCGCGGCGACTCGATGCCCGCGCTCCGCGGGTTTCGGACAGCCCCTGAAGGAGATTATTAGATGGCTAACGGCACCGTGAAGTGGTTCAACTCGGAGAAGGGCTTCGGCTTCATCGAGCAGGAGGGTGGCGGCCCGGACGTCTTCGCCCACTACTCGAACATCAACGCCAACGGCTTCCGCGAGCTGCTTGAGGGCCAGAAGGTCGAGTTCGACGTGACGCAGGGCCAGAAGGGCCCGCAGGCCGAGAACATTCGCCCGCTGTAGTTTTTCTGCTCCGGCACCCGCCCGGCAGCGAGGGGCCCGCACCGCGTCATCGTGCCCGGTGCGGGCCTCTCGGCGTTCTCGGGTGCCGTCGAATCGCCCGATCGAGCCGCCGGCACCGACCGCCAGTGGCCGTCACGGAGCGGGAGGGACCCGCAACGCCGCGTTCGGGCCGACGACGTCCGACCCCTCGCCGTGACTAGTTCGCCGTGACGGTTCGCGGTGCCAGGCCCTCCGAGCCCGCCCTCCTCCCCGGCAGACGCCGCCCACGGGCGACGTGTCCCGCGGATCCCCGGTCCACGTTCCGCCCGCCGCATTTTCCGGCCCGTTCCCTCGCGGTCTCCGCCGGTGCCCCGCGCCGCGGAGCCTTCCTCGTGACGCGCCGCCCGAAGGAAGGTCTCCTCACGTGAACCGCTCCAATCGCTCCTCGAACCGGAGAACCGAACCCTTCTCCGGGGGCGGTTCCTCCGCCCACGGGTCGAGCCCGGCCGACGGCCGACGCGACCGCGGCCGGGGACGGTCCCGCTCGCGGGGCTCGTCCTCCCCGGCCGAGTTCGCGATGCCGGTGAGTTCCACCCCCGTGCTGCCCGCCGTCGGGTCCTTCGACGAACTGGACCTGCCGAAGGCCCTGCTGTCGCTGCTGGCCCGCAAGGGACTCACCGCCCCGTTCCCGATCCAGGCCGCGACGCTGCCGAACTCGCTGGCCGGCCGCGACGTGCTGGGCCGGGGCCGGACCGGCTCCGGCAAGACCCTCGCGTTCGGTCTCGCGCTGCTGGCCCGCACGGCCGGCCGACGGGCCGAGCCCAATCACCCGTTGGCCCTGGTGCTGGTCCCGACGCGCGAACTCGCGCAGCAGGTCACCGAGGCGCTCACCCCCTACGCCCACGCGGTCCGCCTGCGGACCGCCACCCTGGTGGGCGGGACGCCGATCCGCCGCCAATCGTGGACGCTCAGCCGCGGGGCCGAGATCGTGGTGGCCACCCCGGGCCGGCTCAAGGACCTGATCCAGCGCGGTGACTGCCGGTTGGACCAGGTCGGCATCACGGTCCTGGACGAGGCCGACCAGATGGCCGACATGGGCTTCCTGCCACAGGTCACCGAGATCCTCGACCAGGTCGCCGAAGGCGGCCAGACGATGCTGTTCTCCGCGACCCTGGACCGCAACGTCGACCGCCTGGTGCGGCGCTTCCTCAACGACCCGGTCACGCACTCGGTGGACCCGTCGGCGGCGGCGGTCAGCACCATGGAGCACCACGTGCTGCAGGTGCACAACTCCGACAAGGACGCCACGGTAGCCCACATCGCCGCCCGCGACGGCCGGGTGATCATGTTCACCGACACCCGGGAGGGAGCGGACCGCCTGGTCCACCTCCTCCTCGCGCAGGGGGTCAAGGCCGCGGCCCTGCACGGCGGCAAGACCCAGCCGGAGCGCACCCACACCCTGGAGCAGTTCCGCACCGGCGGGGTGAGCGCGCTGATCGCCACCAACGTCGCCGCCCGCGGCATCCACGTCGACGGCCTCGACCTGGTCGTCAACCTGGACCCGCCGACCGACCACAAGGACTACCTGCACCGCGGCGGACGGACCGCCCGGGCCGGCGAGTCCGGCACCGTCGTGACACTGGTGCTGCCCGGCCAGCGCCGCTCGGCGGCCCGCTTGATGACCTCGGCCGGCATCACCCCCGTCACCACCAGGGTCCTCGCCGGTGGTGAGGACCTCGCCCGCATCACCGGTGCTCGCGTGCCCACCGGCGTGCCCGTAGTGGTCGCCGACCCCTTCGCCGAGCGCCCGCGCCGCAACGCCCCCGGCGTCCGCGGCCGGTACGGCCGCCCCGTCCCGGCGGGCGGCGGCACCCGGACGGCCTCCGACCGCGGCGAGCGCGGATCCTCCGCCCGCCGCCGGGCACCCGGACGCACCACGTCCGCCGGGTAGCGCCCGGGCGGTCCGTCGAGGGCGTCGCACCGCCGTCCACCCGCGCCCGCTCCGCCGCCCGTGCCGCGCCGTTCACCCACCTGGGACCCGGACCGGGGAGAGCGGGTCGGAGTGGAAACGGCCTACTCCCTTCTTCCGAGGCCGGGTGCGACCGGGGACCGATCCGGAAGATGGTCCTCCCTATCTAGCGTGGCGATCATGACCGAAGCCCGCACCGCCCTGATCGAAGGTCTCATGGACCGCTTCCCGGACATTCCCCGGGAAGCGGTGGTCAAGGAGGACCTGCTGCGCGGCGGCATCGCCTTCGATGCCGCCGCGCTGAGCGACAACCAGGACGGGGACGTCAAACCGAAGTCGTACTTCATCTTCTCCTTCGACCACGGCACCCTGCCCGAGCTGGGCCAGGCCGCGCTGCGCCGCCCACCGGAGGAGATCGTGCTGACCGGCGGGCCCTACGGGCTGCGCCGCACGGTGGTGTCGGTTCGGGTGAACCCTGCCTCGCCCTACCGGGTGGCTCCCGGTGCCGAGGGGCGGCTGGGCCTGTACCTGGACGGGGAACGGATCGCCGATGTCGGTCTGCCGCCGATGCCGGAGTACTACCGGCACACCCTGGCGAGCGGGAAGTCGGTGATGGAGGTCGCCCCGACCATCCAGTGGGGCTATCTGATCTATCTGACGGTGTTCCGGGTCTGCCAGTACTTCGGCGCCAAGCAGGAATGCCAGTACTGCGACATCAACCACAACTGGCACCAGCACAAGGCCGCGGGCCGTCCCTACACCGGCGTCAAGCCCGTCGAGGAGGTCCTGGAGGCGCTGGAGATCATCGACCGGCACGATGTCGCCGGCACGTCGACCGCCTACACGCTGACCGGCGGGGCCATCACGTCGCGGGTCGGGGGGCTGGACGAGGCCGACTTCTACGGGCGGTACGCCCAGGCGATCGAGGAGCGGTTCCCCGGCCGCTGGATCGGCAAGGTCGTCGCCCAGGCCCTGCCCAAGGAGGCCGTGCGGCGCTTCCACGACCACGGGATCCGGATCTACCACCCCAACTACGAGGTGTGGGACCGGCGTCTGTTCGAGCTGTACTGCCCCGGAAAGGAGCGGCACGTCGGCCGCGACGAATGGCACCGGCGCATCCTGGACTCCGCCGAGGTCTTCGGGCCGCGCAACGTGATCCCGAACTTCGTCGCCGGCGTCGAGATGGCCGAGCCCTTCGGTTTCACCCGTGCCGGCGAGGCCGTCGACTCCACCGTCGAGGGCCTGCGGTTCTTCATGTCGCACGGCATCACCCCGCGCTTCACCACCTGGTGCCCGGAGCCCACCACCCCCCTGGGCAAGGCCAACCCGCACGGAGCGCCGCTGGAGTACCACGTCCGGCTCCTTGAGGCGTATCGGGCGACGATGCGGGAGTTCGGCCTGAGCTCGCCGCCCGGATACGGCCCGGCCGGCCCCGGGAACGCCGTCTTCTCCGTCAGCTCCTTCATGGACACCCTCCCCGCACAGCCGCAGGAGGCGAAGAAGTGAACTTCCGTACTCCGATCCCGGCGCTGTTCCCCGGCGCCTCGGGCCGTATCGTCACCGCGCTGACCGCCCACCGGGCGGAGAACGCCGAGGCACCGCTGACGCCGGCGGAGCTGGCCCGTGACGCGTCCGTCGCCGCCACCCAACTGGAGGCCACGCTCTTCCGCCTCGGCCTCCTGGGCCTGATCGAGCCGCGCGGGCGTGGAGCGGATGTGCGGCTGGTCGCGGGGAACATCGTGTGGAAGGCCCTGGACGGCCTGGCCGACCTGCGCCGGCACGTGGTGGAGGAGGTCCGCGAACGTGCCGCCGCGGACCTCACCCCCGCGCCCGCCCTGCTCGCCATCGCCGGTCCCGTCGCCGACGGCACCGCCACCCACCCGGCCGACGTCCTGGAGCTGATCGTCGTCCCGCCTCCCGCAGCCCCCGGGGACTGGACCGAGCAGACCGAACGGATGGCCGCGCGGCTCTCCCGGCACCTGGGCAACGTCGTCACCCTCCGCACAGCGGCGACCGACGCCGACGCCGCCCGTTGGGCCGGACCCGACGCGTTCCTCGTCCTCCCGCCGGAGGGTGCGCGGTAGATCTCCTGCTCGCCGGCACCCCCGCTCCCGCCCCGGCCTGCTGCGCACGGGCGGGAGCGGCCCCGCCTCGCGGCCGACTCCGGGCGGCGTCAGGACAGCAGGCCGCGCCAGCGTTCGGCGGAGTCGAGCATGTCCTGGATGACCCGCTCCAGGAACGCGCCCCCCTTGGCCAGCCGCTGTGCCACCGGGCTGTCCGGCTCCCACACGTCCGTGAGGTCCGTCGCGGCGCGCGCCGTATCCAGGGTCTGCCGGGAGCTGATCACGATCGACCGGTACCAGGCCTCGTCATCGTGCACGTAGACGTCACGGCGCCGCCGGGGGTCGCGTTCGCGGCGGACGTACCCGTTCTCCACGAGGGAGTTGACGGCCACCGAGACGGAGGCGGGGCTGACCCGCAGTCTGCGGGCCAGCTCGGCGGCGGTGCGCCTGCCGTCCTCGGACAGCAGCAGGTCGACGTGCACGCGTGCCGTCATCCTCGGCATCCCCGACCTGACCGCGGCCTCCACGATGACGTCCGCCACCGCGTCGACCGCCGGCCCGGGCCCGGGCTGGGGTGGTGGTGCGCCCCGCCTCGCCCGTCGGGCGGCCGCCTGCTGCGCCCGCTGGGGCCGGTAGGCGGAGGCGCCGCCGTTGCGCGCGACCTCCCGGCTGATCGTCGAGGTCGGCCGGTCGAGCCGTCTGGCGATCTCCGCGAAGGAGAGCCGGTTGGTGAGTCCGGCCGAGATCCGGTGGCGCTCCTGCGGGGTCAAGCGTCCTCCTGGCATGCCGCCAGTATTGCCTTCGGCGGCATTCATTGCAACGAAGCGTTGCATTCGACCGCAGCCCTGTTGCATCAATTCATGGCCGTCTGCCTGGGGTTATAGGAGTTCCATAATTGACGACACCCCGAACGCAACGTAGCTTTCGAGATATTGTGAACAGACTTCGGAAGCACCTTCCCGCGAGCCGAGGAACAGCCATGAGCGAGTCCCCGCACACCGACGCGACACTGCCGACGACCCGCGGGTCCGGCTGCCCCTTCGATCCGCCCGCCGAGCTGCTGGAAGCCCGGCGGCGCGGCCCCGTCAGCCGCTTCACCCACGTCGGCGGAAACCCCGGCTGGCTGATCACCGGCTACGACCTCGTCAGGTCGGTCCTGGCCGACCCGCGCTTCAGCTCCCGCAAGGACCTGATGAACGTCGTCGACTTCGCTCTCCCGCCCGCGCCGCCCGGCGAGTTCCTGCTCACGGACGACCCGGAGCACAGCCGCTACCGCAAGCCCCTGGTGGGGAGGTTCACCGCCCGGCGGATGCGGCAGCTCACCGAACGCATCGAGCGGATCACCGCCGACCGCCTGGACGCGATGGAACAGGGCGGCTCCTCGGCCGACCTGGTGACCGCCTTCGCCAAGCCCGTCCCCGCCATCGTCATCTGCGAGCTGCTGGGCGTCCCCTACGAGGACCGGGGCTCCTTCCAGAGCCAGATCGAGACCTTCCTCGGCGGGGAGACCGACCAGGACGAGCTGATCGCCGCCTACACCGCCACCCAGCGCTACCTCGCGCGGCTGATCGCCGCCAAACGCGCCCACCCCACCGACGACGTCCTCAGCGATCTCACCGACAGCGACCTCACCGACGAGGAACTCCAGGGCATCGCGCTCATCCTGCTCTCCGCGGGATTCGACACCACCGCCAACACCCTCGCCCTCGGCACCTTCGCCCTCCTCCAGAACCCTGCCCAGCTGGCCGCCCTGCGCGCCGATCCCGCCCTCGTCGACCAGGCGGTGGAGGAACTGCTGCGGTACCTCACCGTCGCCAAGACCTTCATGCGGACGGCTCTGGAGGACGTCGAACTCGCCGGTGTGACCATCGCGGCCGGTACGACCGTCGTCCTGTCGTACCAGACCGCCAACCGGGACCCCGACCGCTTCCCCGACCCGCACGCCCTCGACCTCCGCCGCCAGGACGGCGGCCACCTCGCCTTCGGCCACGGCGCCCACCAGTGCCTCGGCCGGCAACTCGCCCGCATCGAACTGCGTGTCGCCCTCCGCGCCCTCCTCGACCGCTTCCCCGCCCTGCGCCTCGTCGTCCCGCCCGAGGACGTCCCCCTCCGCCCCGAGGCCGCCGACGTCCACGGCGTCAAGAGCCTCCCCGTCACCTGGGCCCCCTGACCGGACCCGCGCTCCCGCCGCGAGACGTGGAGGGCCGCCGTGACGACCGGAGCGGCCCGCTCGCTGGACGGCACCGAGGCGGACCTGCGCGAGAATGAGCCCGACATGGACCGGATCCGTGCCGGCCTCACCGCCGTGACCGGCATCGGGGCGCTCCCCGACCTTGCCGACGCACCGAGGGGATCAGGATGGCGACGATCACGGTGGACGTGGCGGTTCCCGACGCGCTGCGGCCGGTCGTGGATGTGGCGGCGTTGCCGGCGGCCCCCGGTGGCGCGGGGCCGGCGTGGCTGGTGCTGTCCGAGGACGGACGGCTGGCGCGGTGGACGCCGACGACCGGCGATGTGCGGGACGTGGCCCGGTATCGGGAGGAGAGGCCGGCCTCCGAACACGGTGGCGGCGTTCGACCGCGGCTTCACGCGTCCCGATGTGGCCGCTGGGCGGCGGTGGTTCAAGACCGCGGTCGGTACGGCACCGTCGTCGACCTCACCACCGGGTCGACGGCGTTGACGCTCGACGGCGGGGACCACTGCTGTGAAACCGTCCCGTTCGCGCTGGCGTTCGCCGAACACGGTGGCCGGGCGGTGGTCGTCCATCGCACCGACTGGAACCGGCTGGATGTCACCGATCTCGCGTCCGGCGAGGTGCTTACGGCGCGGGACGGCCCGGATGGAGATGAGGACGACGCGGAGTACGGCCTCGACTACTTCCACGGCGCGCTGGCGCTGAGTCCTGACGGGACCCGGGTCTACGACGGCGGTTGGGTGTGGCAGCCGTGGGGGATGCCGGCGGTGTGGAGCCTGACCGCCTGGCTGCACGACAACCCGTACGAGTCCGAGGGCGGGCCCAGCTACGCGGTCTATCCCGAGATCTCGGAGTGGAACCGGCCGGCGGTGTGGATCGACGACGGGCGGATCGCGGTGTACGACCGCGACGATGCCGGCGGCGGTACCGTCCACGTCCTCGACCCCGCCTCGATCGAACCGCGCTCGCCGGGCGTCCGATGGATCAAGGCGGTCACGACGTTCCCCTGGCCGGTCGGCGATTTCGGCTTCTTCACCGACGGAGAGCATCTGCTGATCGCCGACGAGGCCGGTCTGACGGGCGTCGACATCACCAGCGGACAGCAGGTGTTCGCGATCGACGGGTTCCGCCCGGCGCGTCAGGACCGACATACCGGAACGCTGATCCAGGTCGGCGGCGCCGGTGCCCGGTTGTGGACGCCGCCGGAATGGACCGCGCGCGCCGGCTGAGCCTTCGTCGGCGGAACGGCCGGGGTGGGCGCCCGGAAGGCAGGCGGGTTCTCGACCGTGCCCCTCGGTCGCCCCGCCCCGCCGGTCAGCACGGGCAGGTGCCCGAGCCGGTATCCGACCACCGGGGTGCCCACCGACAGGGACTCGTCGGCCACGTCGCCGAAGGTCTCCGGTTCCTTCGAACCCGTCACCGTGACGGCGGCGCCCGCGAGGAAGGGCCGAACCTCCCGCCAGGACGGCGCGGGAAGGATCTCGACGCCGGGCAGGGCGGCGGCCTCGTCGAGGCGTTCGCCCTCTTCGGCCTTGCCGCCGGGGGGAAGCAGACGGGTTCGCTGATTTCCGGACCGGGGATCCCCGGCGACAGCTTTGAGTATGGCCGGTTCGGGGCCTGATGCGGAGCCGGCCAGTCGCCTCCTCGCCGGTGCTCCCGTAGGGTTCGCGGGTCATCGCGATGGAGAGGTGGTTCGGAGTGGCACCCAGGACAGTGACGCGGGAGCGGTTGGCGGGGGCGGCGCGTGCCGCGCTGGGTGGTGGGCGGCGGCTGGAAGGGGTCGAGCGGGTCGCGGGCGGCAGCAAGAAGGGTGTCTACCGCCTGGTCATGGACGACGAGACGACGGCGATCGCCTATGTGTGGGACGACACCGAGAACTACTGGCCTGCGGCCGAGGGTGACGACGACCTCACCGACCCGTTCTCGCCGGGCCTGGGGCTCGATCTGTTCCAGGCCGCGCACTCGCGGCTGGACGGGCTGGGCGTCCGCGTTCCGGCGATCCGTCTCCTCGACCGCGACGGCGCGTACTGCCACGGGGACCTCGCGATCGTCGAAGACCTTTCGGGGGAAAGCCTTGAGGAGCTGCTCGCGCGCGACCCGGGCGCGGCGGCTGCGGTCATGGTCCGGCTCGCGGAGTCGCTCGAAGCGATGCGAAGTCACCGGGCACCGGCGTACGGCAAGGTGGCGGTGGTCGACGCCGGAGGAGCGTCGCGCGGTACGTCGTGCGAGGGTGTGGTTCTTGACCGCGCGCTGCGGGACCTCGCCGAGGCGGCCTCGCGCGATCCGCGGATCACGGGTGCCCGCGGCCTGTTGGAGGAGCGGCTGCTGAACCTGGCGGCGGCGGTGCGGCCACGCACGGAGTATGCGGTCGTGCACGGCGAACTGGGGCCCGACCACGTGATGGTGGACGCGGACGGGAATCCCGTGGCGATCGACATCGAGGGATTGATGTACTTCGACGTCGAGTGGGAGCACGTCTTTCTACGGATCCGCCTGCACGACGCCTACCAGCCGCTGGATGTGGACGGCTTGGACCAGGATCGGCTCGCGCTCTACACGCTCGCGCAGCGGCTCTCGCTGACGGCGGGTCCGTTGCGGCTGCTCGATGGGGACTTCCCTGACCGGGCCTTCATGGCGGGCATCGCCGAGTACAACCTGAAGCAGGCACTGAAACTGGCCCACGCCTGAACTCACCCATGCGTCTCGGCCTTGAGGACGGCGGGTACGGCGGGTGCGTGGGCCGTTGCTTGGTGGGCGGGTGGGGCGGGCATGTACCCGGGAGCGTCGGCGGGTGCGGGGGAGGGGGCTGTCGTGGGGTGGATCGTCGTGCTGGCCCTGGCCGCCGTGTTGACGGCGGTCGGCGCGCTGCGGTTCCGGCGGGCGCACCGCGCGTACATGGACGCGCTGGTGGTCCCGCGCGAGCCGGAGGAGGAACTGACGGTCTACGAGGTCGCCTACCTGCGCGGGGGAGGCCGGTCGCTGGCGCGGACGGTGCTGGCCTCGATGGTGCTCGGCGGGCGGGTGTCGGCGGCGGACGGGGTGCTCACCGTGGTGGAGCCGCTCGCCCGGGACACGGCCGAGGCGGAGGTCGTGCGGGTGTTCGGGCGGGTGCCGCGGCGCCGTGCCTGGCGCCGGATGGAGCGACTGCGGCGGGCCCCGGGCCTGACCGCCGTCGGGCGGCGGCTCGGCGACCAGGGGTTGGTCGACCACCCGACCCTGCTCCGGGCGGCCGAACGGGCCCGCGACCAGCTGACCGTGATCCGGATGCTCTCCTTCGCCCTCGGTGTCGCGGCCGTCTGGATGGTCGCCGCGCGCGGCTTCCCCGACCCGATCGTCCCGGGGGTGGCGACCTTCCTGCTCGTCGTGGCGGGCTGGCGGTCCGCCAGGGACTGGACGTACCGGCTCGGCGGAGCGACGGAGGCGGGCCGCGCGGCCCTGGCCGCGCACGGGGAGCGCCACCAGCCGTGGCGTCCCCGCGTCCACGACCCGCTCGGCGACGAGGACGCCGAACTCCTCGGCAAGGTCGCCCTGGGCGATCTCCACGGCAGGCTCGGTGCGTTGAACAAGGCGATCAGCCGGCCTCCGCAGGCGCCGCCGCCCTTCGAGGACCCGCCGGGCCTGGGCGGCCTGTGACGCCGGGCGCCCCAGGCCCGGGCGGGAGACGGGGGAGGGCTCGGAGCCGGCCCGTCCGGGTTTGGCCGAGTGCTCGGGAGAGGGCGTCGACGGTCTGGTCGGCGGAGCCTCGGGATCAGCACGCGCCCCTGCGGGCGGGGCTCGGGCGGCACGCGGCCCACAGGTCCAGGCCGACGGCCGCGACCGACGGCTCCCGAACACGGGGACCACACCGGGCGCCGGGTGTCACCCCGGAAGGCGGAAGAAGGAGCGGTAGAGCGGAAGTTGCTCGGTGAGCATGTGGATGCCGGGGTGGGTGGCGAGGCCGAGGGCGGCGGCGGTGCGCAGCAGCGGGGTCTCGGCGGGCGTCATGATGATGTCGGCGACCAGCGCCCCGGGCGCCAGCGGTGCCGGGTCGAAGGGGAGCGGGTCGGCCGGGTCCAGGCCCAGCGGGGTGGCGTTGACCGCGAGGTCGACGCCGGAGGGCGGGCGCGGGGCGGCGGCCACGCGGCCGGGCCAGCGGGTGCCGAGCCGCTCCAGCAGCGCGTCCACCCGGCCCCGGTCGGGATCGGTGACGGTGAGGGCGGCGGCTCCTTCGGTGAGCAGGGCGGCGGCGATGGCGAGCCCCGCGCCTCCGGCGCCGGCCAGCGCCACCCGCAGCCCGGCCGGGTGGTGTCCCGCGGCGGCCAGGCCCCGGACGAACCCCGCGCCGTCGAAGTTGTCGCCGTACCAGCGGCCGTCCGGCTCGCGGCGCAGCGCGTTGGTGCTGCCCAGCAGGGCGGCGGCGTCGCTGAGTTCGTCGGCGTGCCCGCACATCGCCAGCTTGTGCGGGACGGTGACCAGCAGTCCGTCCAGGTTGGCGACGGCCTTCAGCCCTCGCACGACCTCGTCCAGCCGGTCCGCCGGGGCGTGCACGGGGACGAGCACGGCGTCCACGCCGCTCGCCGCGAACAGCGGGTTGAGCAGCGCGGGCGCCTTGGCCTGGGCGACCGGGTCGCCGAGCACCGCGAACAGCCGGGTGCGGCCGGAGATCGGCGGCCCGGCGGCCGGCACGTCGGGGGCCGGCGAATCGGGGGTTGGCAGGTCGGGGGCCGGCGGGTCGGGGAGACGGGGCACCTCAGGCCTCCCCGGCGGCGCGCGGCATGGCGTCCAGCGTGCGGGCGACCAGTGACGCGGGGACGTCGCTGACGAGTTCGGCGCCGCGCGGGCCGTCCAGGACGAAGGAGAGCCCGTCGACGGCCTTCTTGTCCAGCCGCATGAGGGCGATCAGCGCCCCGGTGTCGACCTCCGGCGGCAGCGCGGTCGGCAGCCCGTAGTGGGCCACCACCTCGTGGTGCTCGGCGACCCGCTCAGGGCCGATCCGGCCGAGCGCGCCCGCCAGCCGGCCGGCGAAGACCGTGCCGACGCCGACCGCCTCGCCGTGGCGCAGCCGGAAGTCGGTGGCGCGTTCCAGCGCGTGGCCCAGGGTGTGGCCGTAGTTGAGGATGTGCCGCAGCCCGGTGTCGCGCTCGTCGGCGGCCACCACGGCGGCCTTGCGGGCGACGCTCGCGGCGATCTGCTCGGGCAGCGGCAGGTGGCGGAGGTCCCCGGCGCCGATGAAGTGGCAGCGCGCGATCTCCCCGTAGCCGTTGACGCGTTCGCGCGGCGGGAGGGTGCTGAGGTAGTCGGTGTCGCAGAGCACGGCGGACGGCTGCCAGTACGCGCCCACCAGGTTCTTGCCCTCCGGGAGGTTCACCGCCGTCTTGCCGCCGACGCTCGCGTCGACCTGGGCCAGCAGCGAGGTGGGCAGGTGCACCACGGGCACTCCCCGGTGGTGCAGCGCGGCGGCGAGCCCGACCGCGTCGGTGGTGGTGCCGCCGCCGCAGGAGACCACGGCGTCCGCCCGGCTCAGGCCGAACGCGGCGAAGCGGCTGCACAGTTCGGCCACCCAGGCGAGGGACTTGCCCTCCTCACCGTCCTTCGCCTCCACCACCAGGGTGTCGAGGCCGGTGTCGGGCAGCCACTCGGCGGGCCGGGCGCTGACCACCGCGACCCGGCGGGCGCCGATCCCCGCGAGCACCCCGGCCAGCCGGTGGCGGGCGCCGGGGCCGATCAGCACCGGGTAGCCGCGCTCGCCCAGCTCCACGTCGATGCGCCGCAGCCCGCCGTCCGTGCGGACGAGGGTTTCTGTCGAGGTCAACTCTGCTCCCGGGGCTGGTCGGTGCGGTGCGGTGCGGTGGCGTGCGGTGCGGTGCGGTGCGGTTTGGTGCGGTGGCGTGTGGTGCGGGCACGGCTTCAGGACGCGGGCTGCAGTCGCGCCAGCGCGAGGGCGCCGTGCAGCGAGGACAGCCCGCCGAGCACGGCCGGCCGGATCGCGGGGACCGGGCCGCCGGGGCGGGCCAGCGCGGCGGCGTGCGCCTCCACCCGCGCCGTGAAGCCGGGCAGACCGTCGGCGAACCCGCCGCCCAGCACGGTCAGTTCGGGGTGGAACAGCTCACCGAGCGAGACGGCCGCCGCCGCCAGCGCGGCACAGGTCTCCTCGACGGCCTCCACCGCCCACGGCGCGCCCTCGGCCAGCCCGGTCCGCAGCTCCGCGTACTCGACCGGCGCGCCGCGCAGCAGTTCCGCGCGCCGCAGGGTCGCCGGTCCGGAGGCGGTGGCCTGAAGGCAGCCGCGCCGCCCGCAGTCGCAGACCGGGCCCCGGCGGTCGACGATCAGGTGCCCCGCCTCGCAGGAGCCGCGCCCCGGTCCCGGCAGCGGCGCGCCCTCGTGCACGACACCGCCGCCGACGCCCGTCCCGACGCCCAGGTAGACCACGTGCCCGGCCCCGGCGTGCACCGCCTCGGCGAGCGCGGCGAGATCACCGTCGTCCGCCCAGGCCAGCGCCGCGTCGGGGAAGAGCCGCCGCAGGGCCGGGAGGAGGTCGAAGCCGCGCCAGCCGGGGCGGCCCGGCCAGGCGAGCACCCGGCCGTCGGGGCCGAGGGTCGCGGGCACGGCCACTCCGACGGCGGCGAAGTCGCCCTCCCAGCGCTCGCGCAGGTCGGCGACCGTGCCGGCGAGCGCCGTCCAGTCGGCGTAGGCGCCGGCGACCCGGGCGCCGGGCCAGCGCAGCACGGCCTCCTCGGTGCGGACCGGCCGGCCGGGCGGGCCGTCCTCGGCGCGCAGCGCCACCTTGGTGCCGCCGATGTCGATGCCGAGCACGCCCCGGGCGGCCGCCGGGGCCTGAGCCGTGGGGCCCTGAGCGGCCGCCGGGGCCTGAGCCGTGCTGCCGCTCGCGGTGGTGCGGGCTGTGGTCGCGGTGCCCGTCGTCGCGAAGCCCATCAGGACGCCGGCACCTTCGCCAGCAGCGCCTGCGCGGCGAGCCGGTAGCCGAGCGCGCCGAGGCCGACGATCACGCCCGAGGCGAGCGGCGCCAGCACCGACTCGTGCCGGAAGGACTCGCGCGCCCAGACGTTGGACAGGTGCACCTCGACGAACGGCCGAGGGTAGGCGGCCAGCGCGTCGCGCAGACCCCAGCCCGCGATCATCAGCGCGCCCGGGTTCACGATCGCCCCGACCGAGCCGTCCCAGGCGTCCTGCACCGCCTCGATCAGCTGACCCTCGGACTCGCGCTGGACGGAGACCACCTTCCAGCCCCGGCCGGCCACCTCGGCGGCCACCGCCGCCTCGACGTCCGCCAGGGTGTCGGTGCCGTAGACCTCCGGTTCGCGGCGGCCGAGAATCCCGAGATTGGGGCCGTTCAGCAATAGCAGTTCGCTCATATTCCGGTTATAGCAGCGAGGGGTCCGGAAGGACCCCCGGCCGGCCCTCCGGGATGCAGGACAAGGGCGTTGTAGGGGGGTGCGTAGGGGAGGTGACGGGCCGCATTTCCTGGGTTAGCGTGCCGTTCCACGGTCCCCCCGACAGGAAAGGCTGCGCGGAATTATGAGTGCCCAAGGACGTCCGGCCCCGGAGTTCCCGGTCTGGCCGCAGTATGACGATGCCGAGCGCGAAGGACTGCTCAGGGCGCTGGAGCAGGGCCAGTGGTGGCGGATGGGCGGCAAGGAGGTCGACACCTTCGAGCAGGAGTTCGCCGACTACCACGGCGCCGCCAAGGCGCTCGCCGTCACCAACGGTACCCACGCGCTGGAGATCGCCCTCCAGCTGCTCGGGGTCGGCCCGGGCACCGAGGTGATCGTGCCCGCGTTCACGTTCATCTCCTCCTCCCAGGCCGCCCAGCGGCTCGGCGCCACCGCGGTGCCGGTCGACATCGACCTCGACACCTACAACCTGAGCCCCGAGGCGGCCGCCGCCGCGATCACCCCGCGGACCCGCGCGATCATGCCGGTCCACATCGCCGGCCAGATCGCCGACCTGGACGCCCTCGACGAGCTCGCCGCCGACTCGGGCGTCTCGATCGTGCAGGACGCCGCGCACGCCCACGGCGCCCGCTGGCGCGGCCGCCGGGTCGGCGAGCTGGGCTCGATCGCCGCGTTCAGCTTCCAGAACGGCAAGCTGATGACGGCCGGCGAGGGCGGCGCCGTCACCTTCCCGGAGACCGCCCAGTACGACGAGGCGTTCCTGCGGCACAGCTGCGGCCGCCCGCCGACGGACCGGAAGTACTTCCACCAGACCTCCGGTTCCAACTTCCGGCTCAACGAGTTCTCCGCGAGCGTGCTGCGCGCCCAGCTCGCTCGTCTGGACAGCCAGATCAGCGTCCGCGAGGAGCGCTCCAAACTGCTCAAGAGCCTGCTGACGGAGATCCCCGGCGTGGTGCCGCAGGGCCACGACGAGCGGGCCGACCGCGTCCCGCACTACATGGCGATGTTCCGGGTGCCCGGCCTCGGCGAGGACCGGCGCAACGCCCTGGTCGACGACCTGATCGCGCGCGGCCTGCCCGCCTTCGTGGTCTTCCGCGCCATCTACCGCTCGGACGGCTTCTGGGAGTCGGCCGCGCCCGACACCACCGTCGACGAGCTGGCCAAGGCCTGCCCCAACAGCGAGGCGCTCACCGCCGACGGCATCTGGCTGCACCACCGCACCCTCCTCGCGAGCGAGGGGGCGATCGAGGACACCGCCCAGATCATTGCCGACGCCCTGGCCGCGGTGTGAACGCGCGGGTGAGCACCGCCGGACGGGGGCCGGACGACCCGGTGCGGGTGGCCGTCGTCGGCCTCGGCTGGGCGGGCCGCACCATCTGGCTGCCCCGCCTGACGGCCCACCCGGCCTACCGGGTCACCGCCGTCGTCGAGCCCGGCCGAGGCGGCGCGGAGCACGTGCCGGCCGGCGCCGCGCTCCTCGCCGACGCCGACCTGCTCGGCCCCGACGTCGACCTCGCGGTCGTCGCGGTGCCCAACCACCTGCACACCCCCGTGGCCGAGCGCCTGCTCGCCCGCGGCGTCCCGGTGTTCCTGGAGAAGCCGGTCTGCCTCAGCGCCGCCGAGGCGGACCGG
>NZ_BAAAKJ010000107.1:7883-13249 GCF_039527695.1 Kitasatospora putterlickiae | reverse complement strand
GGGACGGTGGTGCGGCCGGGGACCTTGTCGGTCGAGGGCCGGCCGACGGCGGACCGGGTGTCCAACAGCCGATCCGGGCTCACGGGGGTGTAGGTGGTGCCCTGCGCGGGGGCGGTCACGGAGACGAAGTGCAGGTTCTGCAACCGGTCGCTGAAGACCAGGCCGCTGCCGAAGCGGTCGACGCTCCACTTGTCGCCGTAGGCGGGCATGGCCCTGACGGTGCTGGTCACCGGGGTGCCGGTGTGGAAGTCCACCACCGTGCCGAACTCGCCGCGGTACGCGTAGAACAGGAATCCGTCGCCGATCGCGGAGGCGAGCGGCGGGACCTCGATGGCACTGCCGGTGGCCGGGCGCAGTAGGCCGGCGGACTGGCCGCAGCTCCAGTACAGCCAGCCGCGGGAGGACAGGAGGCTGGTGATGGTGCAGGCCTTGCCGGTCTTCAGGGTCCGGGTCTGCTGGGTGTCCAGATCCAGGGCGGTGATCTCACCCGCGCTTCCGGGCGAGTAGAGGGTGCCTTCGTCGAGCGTCGCGGTGACGCTGTTCACGGTCGCCATCACCTGGCCGGCCCGGGGGGCGTCGATCCCGATGACCGACATCGAACGGTTTTGCGGGGTCGACTGGTCGAGCAGGACCAAGCCGCCAGAGGCTTCCGCGACCCGATGCGCCGCAGCGCCGGGGTACAGGAAGACGAGCCGGGCGTCCCGTCCTTGATGCACCACCAGGCCGGTTCGGCCGACGTGGACGGTTCGGCCGTCACCGGTGCCGGTCAGGTCGTCGCACATGGAAGCGCCGCAGTTGAGGGTCGGGTCCAGGGATTGTTCGGCGCCAAGGGACACCGGGGCCGTGATCGCGGGTGCGGCGCCGGGGGTGAATCGGCGCTCCTGGAACTCCGCGCCGACGAAGCTCTCGTTTTCGGCGGAGGTCAGGACGTTCGCGGACAGGCTGAGGCGTTGCAGGGTGTAGGCGTTCGGCTCGACCCGGTAGCCGGTCGTGACGACTGTCGGCAGGTTGCTGCCCGTGGTGGTGATGCGCTGTGCCTGCCAACTGCTGGAGGTATCGCCGCCCTCGGCCAGGACGCCTCCCTCTGGTGTCGGGACCAGGATGGGAGCGGCGTGCGGCAGCAGTGCTACAGGGGTGCCACCGGCGATCGGGCGGGCCATCAGCGGTGCCTGGTCGGGGGTGGGGCTTCCATGAGAGGCGGGGCCGTTGACGCTGAGCAGCCAGTCCCCGGTGAGGCCGATCGCCTGGGGCTGGTTGGCCGGGCCGAACGGCACGACCGTCTCGGCGGCGGAGAGGTCGGCACGGGACAGGACGTGCACGTTGCAGTCGGCGCCCATCCAGGCGACCCTGTCGGGGCTGATCGCCTCCAGGCCGGGGCACCAGAACTCCGTTTTGTCCGCCGAGGTCACCGGCGGGGAGATTCGCAGGGCGCCGGTGCCGGTGTCGGCCAGGGCGATCCGGTACGTGCCGGCTGCGTCCTTGAAGCCGAACATGGCCTCCTTCGCATCACCGCCGAGGAGACGTATCCGTGCCGGGACGACTTGGTCGGGAAAGCCGGTGACCGGGATGCTGACAGTGCCGCCGGCGGCGTCCGCCCGAAGGAAGGTCAAAGGAGCGACGCGTTGGCTCGGGTCGGTGGGGGAGGTCTGCTCGTGGGTTTCGACAAGGACAGCGTCTCCGTACACACCCCCCAGCCAGGTGGTGACCGGCGTGGTCAGAGTCACCGAGGTACCGTCGGCCATGTTCTGAAGCTTCCAGGACGTGCCGCCGCTGTTCGGGTCGGCGGCGACGGTGTAGTCGCCGGTCGCGCCGAACTGCGCGGGAGTTCGCGCCCAGTCCTCGTAGAAGTAGGCTCCGTCGACGGTGGAGGTGGTGCCGGTCTCGTACGAGGTCCAGGCCATCTTGTTGTCACGGACGCCGTGCAGGAAGCCCTTGGGGCCGGCAGCGAGCAGCTTCTCCACGCGCGGCTGGGGCAACGGCCGCCCCGATACAACGGTTTCGGGCAGGAACCCCGGCTCGGCCGCCGGGACGGCCGGGGTGGCGGCGACTGCGGGGAGCGGGGCGGCAAGGGCGAGAGCGGAGGCCAGCAACGGCATCACCAACAGCCGGGCCGGACGGAATCTGCGGTACACGGTGGTGGATGTCCCTCCCTGGACGCGGCGGGCCCGGTTGGTCGACACCTCCGGGAACCTTCGGCTCGACGAAGTGTTGGAAGGACGCGCCCGCAGAGCTTCACATCATGAAGATCACATGAGTTGGTGGAGGCTATCACCACGCATAGACCGCCATCGAACGGCTTTTGACCACCCTGCCCAGCCGCCATCCAACCCTCCTCCGGGCTGAGTAGGCGAAGCAGGCTGCTCGGAGCAGCGGCACCGACAGCAGCTCGGCTTCATGCCCGTCGACCGGCTCGACCGACCACTTCACGGGTCCGCCTCCACGTCGGCGGCTTCCCCCCCCACGTGCGGGATCTTTCCAAGGCGAAGGCCCTGCCCGGGTGGGCAGGGCCTTCGCGGGTCAGGCGGTGAAGTTGGGGGAGTGGGATTCGATGGCCTTGACGAAGGCGGCCCATTCGGCGTGGTCGAAGGCGAGGTGGGGCCGGTTGGGGTTCTTGTCGTCGCCGAGCCAGACGTCGCCGTTGGGGAAGCGGGCGATGATCACGCAATCGCCGTTGCCTTCGGCGGAGAACGGGGACTTGGTCCAGGCGGCGTCGGCGGGGTTGTGTACGTAGGGGTCGTGCTTCTGGCTCACGTCAGCTCTTCCAGCTTGCGTTCGAGGGCGGCGATGGTGTCTTCCGGCGACAACGCGAACTGCTCGACGCGCACGAAGGTCCTCTCGGCCCGCTTGACGTCGCGTCCCGTTCTCCTGGGGAGCATACCGCCGATGGCTTCCACGAAGACGAAGCCGTCGGAATGGTCGTCAGGGAAGTGCATCAGGGTGATTCCCGAGGCCAGAACGCCTGGCCGTCCTGCGCTCAGCGGCACCATGCGCAAGGTCACGTTCGGGTAGTTGGCGACCTTGATCGCATGCCGGATCTGGTCGGCCAGAACCGCTTGATCGCCCGCGATGAGCAGGGCGACCTCGCCGAAGTAGGCCTTGAAGTCGAGCCTCGGATCCTCGGTCAGCCTCCGTTGGCGGAGGACGCGGACCTCGGCTCCGGCCTCGACAAGCTCGTCGTTGGGTGCATCGACGCCCGCCGCGATCATCTCGCGCGCGTAGCCCTCGGTCTGGACGAGACCGGGGAACGCGGATGGGAAGTAGTTCTGTATGTGCGATGCGTCGGCTTCCAGCGCCAGGTACTCGGCAAAGGCCGGCGTGATGGTCTCCGCGTAGTCCAGGTCGCGCCACCACTGCTTGGGTGGGCCGTCGCCGAGCAGACTCTCAAGATCCTCACGATCCTGACCCGTGACTCCGGCATGGTCGAGCAGCTTGGTGAGGTCAGCGCGGGTGATCTGTTGCTGCGCTCGTTCGATTCTGCTCAGCCGACCGGGGCTCCAACCCTTGAGGCCGTCCGTCATGTCGACAAGGGTCCTGTTGTTCTCCAGCCGCCAGGCGCGCAGCTCATCGCCGAGACGGATCTGCCTGATCGCCGACAGTTGCTTGCTCAAGTGGCGCCCCTCCCTTCGGGTATGGGTGTCCAGTCTCACCAGATCGAGGCCGCGCACTCAAGTCCGATTCAAGATCAATTAATTTCTTCGAGCAATGCTGTTGCAGTTTCGATTTCGGGTGACCCACACTCAACGTGACCGAACGGACACGATCCTGAAGGGGCCCCGCCATGTCCACTCTCCGCAGACCCGTTCTCCGCACCTGGGAGACCTCCCTCACCGACCACGACTCCTCGGTGCGGACCGCTCGCCGTCACATCCGTGACCAGCTCACCGCCTGGGGGTGGTCGGGGGACCGGGTCGACGACCTCGTCCTCATCGCCTCCGAGCTGGTCACCAACGCCGTCGTCCACGCCTGCCAGGGGTGCGGCGAAGTCCGGCTCTACCTCCAGGAGTTCGACGGTGACTGCCGGCTCGAAGTCTGGGACCCGCGCTACGACCTCCCGCTCCAGGAGCGCCGGCCGCGCCGCTTCCACGAGGGCGGTCGCGGCATCGACCTGGTCCGCCAACTCGCCTTGGACTTCGGCGTCATCACCCGCAGGGGTGCCGGGAAACGGGTGTGGGTGCGAGTGCTGCTCGACAGCCGATGCCCTCCGTGACCGCCGCCGTTCATCCGACCGGTGTGACGGGGGTGTGTCACGCTGGTGGGTGGGGCGTTGCCGGTGCACGGCCGAGGTCGGGAGGCTCGCGATGGCCGAGATCATGGTGAACGGGGTGTCGCTGTACTACGAGACCCGGGGCGCCGGGCCGGGGCTCGTACTGGTGCACGGGTCGTGGACGGACGCCGACAGCTGGTCGCGCGTCCTGCCGGGCCTCGCCGAGGAGACCACGGCCGTCGCGTACGACCGCCGGGGGCACAGCCGCAGCGACGACCTGCTCACCCAGGGGTCCGTCTACGAGGACGCCGCCGACCTCGCCGCCCTGATCGTGGGCCTGGGCCTCGCGCCGGCCTATGTCTGCGGTGACGCCTACGGAGGCCTGATCGCCCTCCGCCTCGCCGCCGCCCGCCCGGACCTGCTACGCGGCGTGGCCGTTCACGAACCGCCCGCGACCGGGACCCTGCTCGCCGACCCGGAGCTCCGCCCCCTCGGCGTGGCCTTCGCCGAACGGATCTCGGCCGTCCGCGAACTCCTCGAAGAGGCCGAGTCGGCCGCGGCGGCCGAGCGCTACGTCGACACCATCGCCTTCGGCCCGGGGGCGTGGGAACAGCTCCCCGCGCCGGTCCGCCACACCTACATCCGCAACGCGCCGACCTACCTCGACGAACTGCGCGATCCAGACGCCCTGGACCTCGACCTCACCGCCCTCAACCGCTTCACCGAACGCGTCCTCCTCACCCAGAGCGACGACAGCGAGCCGATGTACGGCGAAATCCTCGACCTGATCGACCTCTCCCTCCCCAAGCCCGAACGCCACGTCTACCCCCACGCCGGTCACGCTCCGCATCTGTCCGAGCCCGAGCAATGGGTCCGCACCACCCTCCCCCGCGCCCTGGGGTGACCCCCAAAACGGGGGCGCGCATCACTCGGCCGCGCGCCCCCGCCGCTGCGGGCGCTCGGCTCACCTGGGTGTGGCCGCAGGCGCCGGCGTTGGTGGGGGGCGGTGGTCAGGGCTGGGCGGATGGGGAGAGGGCGGCGGTGATGACGCGGTTGAGTGAGCGGTCGAAGACGGTGTCGGGGTCGCCGGAGGGTGTTCCGGTGGTGGCGAAGGCGGCGGCCAGGTGGGGGTATTCGCCGCCGGCGGCGGCGCGGCTGAGGT
>NZ_BAAAKJ010000107.1:0-7862 GCF_039527695.1 Kitasatospora putterlickiae | reverse complement strand
CGGCCGAGGTAGGTGGCGAGTTCCGCCTGCCACTTGGCGCCGGCCGCCGCCGTGCGTTCGTACTGCGCGTACTGGCAGATGAATCCGTTGAGCAGGGCGAGTGCCTCCAGGCGGGCGGTGCCGTCGAGGCCGCTGGGCTCGGTGACGGCGAGGAAGTGGTCGGTGTAGCGCAGGGCGTGGGGGCCGAGGCCGGGGCGGGCGATCACCAGGGCGGCGGCCCAGGGGTGGCGGCGCAGTGCGGCGAGCTGCTCGTGGGCGAGGCGGCGCAGGTCGGCGCGGCAGTCGCCGGTCGGGGTGAGGGCGGAGTAGTCGTACTCGCCGGCGACGGCGTCGAGCATCAGGTCGAGCAGGTGCTCCTTCTTCGGCACGTAGTTGTAGAGCGACATGGTGCCCGCGCCGAGCGCCCCGGCGACCCGGCGCATGGAGACCGCCTCCAGGCCCTCCGCGTCCGCGATGGCGATGGCGGCGGCGGCGATCGACGTCCGGCTGTGGGCCGGGCGGGGGCCGCGGCCGGTGCGCTCGGGGCGCAGCCAGATCAGCTCGGGCGCCTCGCCGGCCGGCGGCGTGGGCTGCGGGGCGGGGGTGGAGCCGCGGTGCGGCGGCTTGCTGGACGGCACTGGTTGATCACCTCGGTTCCCCATCTTAGATACGTACGGCGTACGTAGTACGATGCGCGCGCTGGTGCTTCTACGTACGCTGTACCTAGTGAGGGGAATGGGCAGAGCCATGTCCGACACCGCCCGGAACCACGCCGTCGCCGCCATCGAGCTGGCGGGCGTGGAGAAACGCTTCGGCACCACCCGCGCCCTGCGCGGACTCGACCTGACCGTGCCGTCCGGCACCGTCTGCGGCCTGCTCGGCCCCAACGGCGCCGGCAAGACCACCGCCGTCCGCGTCCTCGCCACTCTGGTCGCCCCCGACGGCGGCACGGCCCGGGTGGCCGGGCACGACGTGGTCCGCGACCCCGACGCCGTCCGCCGCAGCATCGGCTTGGCCGGCCAGCACGCGGCCGTCGACGAGGGCCTCACCGGCCGCGACAACCTGCACCTGCTCGGCCGGCTGCACCACCTGGGCGCGCGCGGCGCCCGTGCCCGGGCCGGCGAACTCCTCGACCGTTTCGGGCTCGCCGAGGCCGCCGACCGCCTGGTCCGCACCTACTCCGGTGGCATGCGGCGGCGCCTCGACCTCGTCGCCAGCCTGGTCATCGCCCCGCCGGTGCTCTTCCTCGACGAGCCCACCACCGGCCTCGACCCGCGCAGCCGCCAGCAGATCTGGGACGTGGTGCGGGAGTTGGCCGAGGCCGGCACCACCGTGCTGCTCACCACCCAGTACCTGGAGGAGGCGGACCGCCTCGCCGACACCGTCGTGGTCGTCGACCACGGCGCCGCCATCGCCACCGGTCCGCCGCGGCGGCTCAAGGCGTCGATCGGCACCCGGGTCTCGGTCACCCTCGCCGACGCCGCCCAACTCGGCCAGGCCGCAGTGGTGCTGGCGGCGCTCGCCGGGACCGGCGACGTCCTGGTGGACCAGCACGAGCGGACGGTCGAGGTGGTCTCCCGGCCCGGGGTGGAGGTCCTTTTGCCCAGGCTGGTGCGGGAGTTGGACGCGGTGGGGGTGGTCGCGCGGGACGCCGCGCTGCGCCCGCCGTCGCTGGACGACGTCTTCCTCGCGCTCACCGGGCGCGGCAACGACGCCGGCGCCACCGAGGGGAGGGCCGCCTGATGGCCGCGCCTGGGCGTCTGCTCGCCGACACCTGGTCCTCGATGCTCCGCGTCCTTCTCGCCTACCGTCGCTCGCCCGGACTGCTGGCCGTCTCGCTGGCCGTTCCGGTGGTGATGGTGGTGGTGTTCGGCTATGTGTTCGGCAGCGCCATCGCCGTTCCCGGCGCGTCCGGAGCCGGCGCGTCCGGACCAGGTGAGGCCGGCGGAGGCTACCGGGAGTTCCTGATGCCCGGGCTGTTCGCGATGGTCGCCGTCAACGGCATCATGCCCACCATGGTCGGCGCCGCCCGCGACGTCGGGCGCGGCGTCACCGACCGGCTCCGCTCGATGGCGGTCTCCCGCACCGGACTGCTGCTCGGCCAGACCCTCGCCGACCTGCTGGTCAGCGTGGTGGTGCTGGTCCTGCTGGCGGCGGTCGGGCTGGCCGTCGGCTGGCGGATCCGCGGTGGACTCGCCGGCGCCGCGGCGGGGTTCGGCCTGCTGCTGCTCTTCCGGTTCGCCATGACCTGGGTCGGGCTGCTGCTCGGCCTGGCCGTCGGCAAGGAGGAGGCGGCCGGGCAACTGGCCGTCGCCGTCATCCCCTTGACGATGGTCACCAACGCGTTCGTGCCCACCGGCGGCATGCCCGGGCTGGCTGGCCGCGCTCGCCGACTGGAACCCGATGAGCGCCGTCGTCCAGGCCGGACGCGAACTGTTCGGCAATCCGTCCGCCCCTGGCGCCGCCTGGCCGATGCAGCACGCCGCGCTGGCCACGCTGCTCTGGTGCGCGCTTCTGCTGCTGCTCTGCGGGCCGCTCGCGGTACGGAGGTTCGCCACGCACGGCACCCGCGGGCGCTGACCATCCCGGCCCGGACGAGCCGCGTCCCACGGGGCGAAATGTGCTGGACAGCACGGCCGGTGCGGCTCAGGGTGGGCCCCATGGAGTTCACCCACCTCGGCCGCACCGGCCTCACCGTTTCCCGACTCTGCCTGGGCACCATGAACTTCGGCCCGCACACCGAGGAGTCCGACGCCCATCTGATCATGGACAGCGCGCACGAACGGGGCATCAACTTCTTCGACACCTCGAACAGTTACGGCCGCAACGCCGAAGGCGGGCAGCGGGGGCGGACCGAGGAGATCATCGGCCGCTGGTTCGCCAAGGGGGACGGCCGCCGCGAGCGCACCGTGCTCGCCACCAAGGCCTACGCCCCGATGGGTGACTGGCCCAACGAGGGCCGGCTCTCCGCGCTCGCCATCCGGCGCGCCGTCGAGGCCAGCCTGCGCCGCCTCGGCACCGACCACATCGACCTCTACCAGATGCACCACATCGACCGGGACACGCCCTGGGAGGAGATCTGGCAGGCGATGGAGGTCCTGGTCGCCCAGGGCAAGATCATCTACGTCGGGTCCAGCAACTTCGCCGGCTGGCACATCGCCCAGGCCCAGGAGGCCGCCCGCAGCCGCCACTTCCTCGGTCTGGTCAGCGAGCAGTCGCTCTACAACCTGCTCGACCGCACCATCGAGTTGGAGGTGATCCCCGCCGTCGAGCACTACGGCCTCGGCCTGCTCCCGTGGTCCCCGCTGCGCAGCGGCGTCCTCAGCGGCGCGCTGAAGAAGGAGCGCGAGGGCGCCCTCGTCCGGGGTGCGATGACCCACGCCGGCGAGATCCTGGAGGCGAACCGGCCCCGGATCCAGGCTTACGAGGACCTCGCCGCCGAGGTCGGCGAGCACCCCGCCGACCTCGCCCTCGCCTGGCTGCTCTCCCGTCCCGCCGTCACCGCCCCCATCGTCGGCCCGCGCACCCTCGCCCATCTCGACGCCGCCGTGCACGCCCTCGGCATCGAGCTCGACGACGAGGTCCTCGCCCGTCTCGACACCCTCTTCCCGGGCCACAAGCCGGCCCCGGAGGACTACGCCTGGTAGGAGTTGACGGGGGAACCGCGTGAAAGTGTGCCCGCTTCTCGCCGAGAAGCGGGCACACGTCTACAGGAGGTCGATGGGAGGAGAAGGGGGGGCGGGAGGGGGCGGGAGGGGTGTGCACTCTCCGCCACTCTCAACGTATAGCGCACGGGGGGTCTTGCGGCAAGGGGGTGGGGGAGGCGCAGAATCCGTCGGCAGGTGAACGGGAACGACGGTACGGGGCGTGTGGTGATGTCGGTGATGCGCGTGAACGTGAATGCGGACGCGGATGTGCTCGTGGTCGGCGGCGGGCCGACCGGGCTGATGGTGGCGGCCGAGTTGCGGCTGCACGGGGTCGGTGTGGTCGTGCTGGAGCGGCGGGCGGAGCGGACGGTGGAGTCGCGCGGGCGCGGGCTGCACGCGCGCAGCGTGGAGATCATGGACCAGCGCGGGCTGCTGGAGCGGTTCCTCGCGGTGAGCGAGAGGTTCCAGGTGGGCGGGCTGTTCGGCGGCGTCATGGCGCCCTGGCCGGAGAGCCTGGACACCGCCCACCCGTACGGGCTGGCCACCCCGCAGGCGGTCACCGAACGGCTGCTGGAGGAGCGCGCGCTGGAGCTCGGGGCCGTGATCAGGCGCGGGTGCGAGGTCACCGGCCTGAGCCAGGACGCGGACGGTGTGACCGTCGAACTCGCGGACGGTACGCACCTGCGCTCGCGCCACCTCGTCGGCTGCGACGGCGGGCGCAGTACCGTGCGCAAGGCCCTCGGCGTGGGCTTCCCCGGCGAGCCGTCCACGGTCGAGACGCTGATCGGCGACCTGGAGCTGGCCGCCGACCCGGCGGAGGTGGCCGCCGTGGTGGAACGGGTGCGCCGCACCGAGCCGCGGTTCGGCGTGGCCCCCGACGTGGACGGCCGGCCGGGGGTCGCGCGGGTGATCGCGCCGGCGGACGGCGTCGCCGAGGCCCGGGCGACGCCGCCGACCCTGGAGGAGTTCAAGGCCCGGCTGCGGGCCGTCGCGGGCACCGACTTCGGCGCCCACACGGCGCACTGGCTCTCCCGCTTCGGCGACGCCACCCGGCAGGCCGAGCGCTACCGGGTTGGCCGGGTGCTGCTGGCCGGCGACGCCGCGCACGTCCACCCGCCGACCGGCGGGCAGGGCCTCAACCTCGGCGTGCAGGACGCGTTCAACCTGGGCTGGAAGCTCGCCGCCGAGGTCGACGGCTGGGCGCCGGAGGGCCTGCTGGACAGCTACCACGCGGAGCGGCACCCGGTCGGCGCCCGCGTGCTGACCAACACCCGCGCGCAGATGACCCTGCTCGGCAGCGCGCCGGGGCCGACCGCGCTGCGGGAGCTGTTGACGCGGCTGATGGAGGTGGAGGAGGTGAACCGCTACGTGACCGGCATGATCACCGCCCTCGACGTCCGCTATGACCACGAGCCGGGCGACCCGGACCTCGTCGGCCGACGCCTGCGCGACGTCAGGCTGTCGGGGGACCGCCGGCTCTACGCGCTGACGCACGGCGGCCGCGGGCTGCTCCTCGACCGCACCGGCGGCGGCCTCTCGGCGGACGGCTGGGCCGACCGCGTCGACCACGTCGCCGACGCCGCCGCGGAGCTGGACGCGCCCGCCGTCCTGCTGCGCCCGGACGGCCACGTGGCCTGGGCCGGGGACGACCCGCAGGGGCTGCGCACCGCCCTGACCAGGTGGTTCGGCGCCCCCGGAGCCACCTCGCGGTGACCCCGAGGGGGCGCGAACGTCAAGCGGTGGTGGTGGCCGGAAGACCGATCGGGTTGATCGGCGGCAGGGCGGTGCGACAGAGCGCCGAGATCGGCTTGAGCGCGGCGGCGAGCCGGTCGAGGTCGGCGCGCGGGTGGTTCTCCCAGACGCGGGCGGCGGCGAGGTCGGTGGCCGCCTCCAGGGACTGGTGGCGGATGCGGCCGCACTCGGTGATGGTGCCGCGCTCGGTGAGCCAGCCGCGCTCGGCCAGCCGGGCGGCGGCCGCGTCCCACTCGGCGTCGGTCCAGCCGCGCACCGGCTGCAGCGCCTCGCGCCGCACGTCCAGGGCGCAGCGCACCACCAGCGCCTCGCAGCCGTCGAGCCCCGCCGCGACCAGGGCGGCGATGTGACCGTCGCCGCGGTGCTCGCGCATCACGGTGGCGGCCTGCCAGAGGCGGCCGTACAGGTCCGTCGGACGGGGGAGGGCGGCGTTGGCCGCGGCCAGCACCCGGCCCGCGCAGTCCAGTCGGGCGACGGCGCCCTCCAGCAGGTCGGCCGCCAGCTCGATCTGCGCCGGGTCGACGTGCTCCAGCAGCCGCTTCAGGGCCGCCGAGGCGCCGGCGGCCCGGGCNNNCCGGGCGGCGAGCGCCGTCTCCGGATCGGCGAGCTGCCAGATCGCCGGGAGCGCGCGCTCGATCGGGGCGGGCGCGAAGTTGAAGAACGCCGCGATCACCGGCGGCGCGTCCACCGGGCCGAGCGGGGCGGCGCGGCCGGCGAAGTAGCTGCGCGCGACACCGCGCAGGCCCACCGCCTCGAACGCGCCGAGGCCCTCCGGGGTGAAGTAGGTGACGGCGTGCACGGGTTCGAAGAGCCACCACAGGGCGCGGGCGGGATGGACGAGATCGGCCAAGGGGAGGACCTTCCACTTCGGGGAGGGGGCGGGCAGGCCGTTCGGATGTTCCCGTACCGGCTCTCGTACAGGCTGATGACCACGGCGGCGGCCACGATAACCCCGCCCGGGGTGTGATGACGGTCACGGGAAGGTCTCGGTGGTGACGCGCGGCCGACGGCGCGGGGGATGATGGCCCCGGTGCGCCCCGCGCGCCCGATCCCTCGGCAGACGGCACGAAGGCAAGAAGAGGTAACAGGCCCCATGGCGCAGATCAACCCCAGCATCCTGTCCGCGGACTTCGCCCGGCTCGCCCAGGAGGCCGAGGCCGTGCGGGGCTCGGACTGGCTGCACGTCGACGTGATGGACAACCACTTCGTGCCCAACCTGACCCTCGGCATCCCGGTCGTCGAGTCGCTGTCCCGGGCCACCGACATCCCGCTCGACTGCCACCTCATGATCGAGGACCCGGACCGCTGGGCCCCCCAGTACGTCGAGGCGGGCGCCGGCTCGGTGACCTTCCACGTCGAGGCCGCCGCCGCGCCCGTCCGGCTCGCCCGCGAGATCCGGGCCAAGGGCGCCCGCGCGTCGATGGCGCTCAAGCCGGGCACGCCGATCGAGCCCTACGAGGACCTGCTGCCCGAGCTGGACATGCTGCTGATCATGACAGTGGAGCCGGGCTTCGGCGGCCAGGCGTTCCTGGACATCATGCTGCCGAAGATCCGCCGGACCCGGGAGCTGATCGCCAAGCACGACCTGGAGCTGTGGCTCCAGGTCGACGGCGGCGTCTCGGCGAGCACCATCGAGCGCTGCGCCGAGGCCGGCGCGGACGTCTTCGTCGCCGGCTCGGCGGTCTACGGCGCCGAGGACCCGGCCCAGGCGGTCGCCGGGCTGCGCAGCCTCGCCGAGAGCGCGAGCGCCGACGCCTGGTGGGCCTGCGCGCACTGAGCCCCGACCGGGTGGTTCCGGGTGGAGGATCGCCGCGCCCTGGTGGAGGATCGTTGCGACGACCTCTCCGGCCGGGGCGGCGGTCCCCACTCCTCCCGGGCCCCTGCGCACGGCGGTGACCGCCCCATGAGCAACCTCGACGCCAAGCCCGCCCCGACCACCTGCGGCGGCGAGGCCGGCACCGGCCCGGTCCGCGACCTGTTGCCGGCCCGTCAGGTTCCGCTCGGCGAGAGCACGGTGGTGCGCCGGCTCCTGCCCAGCCTCGGCCGCCGGATGGTCGGCGCGTGGTGCTTCGTCGACCACTACGGCCCCGACGACATCGCCGACGAGCCCGGCATGCAGGTGCCCCCGCACCCCCACATGGGCCTGCAGACGGTCAGCTGGCTGCACGCCGGCGAGGTCCTGCACCGCGACAGCCTCGGCAGCCTCCAGACCGTCCGCCCCCGCGAACTGGGCCTGATGACCTCCGGCCGGGCCATCTCCCACTCCGAGGAGTCCCCCCGCCCCCACGCCCCCCTCCTGCACGGCGCCCAACTCTGGGTCGCCCTCCCCGACGCCCACCGCCACCGCGCCCCCGCCTTCGAACACCACCCCGACCTCCCCACCGTCACCGCCCCCGGCCTGACCGCCACCGTCATCCTCGGCACCCTCGACGGCACCACCTCCGCCGGCACCACCAGCGAGGGGATCACCACCAGCCGGCCGTA
>NZ_BAAAKJ010000106.1:8387-8937 GCF_039527695.1 Kitasatospora putterlickiae | reverse complement strand
AAGGGCTACACCCGCGCCCACCCCGAGGTCACCCGCCGCCACCACCCCGACCAGCAGCGCCGCCGCCAGCGCCGCCACCACCGTGGCCGGCACCGACCACGGGCCGCGCGGGCCACGCGGACCGCCGCGACCCGCGGCCGCCCGGCCCAGCAGCAACCCCGGCACCACGCCCGCCAGCGCCGGCAGCGCGTACACCACCAGCCGCCAGCCACCCTCACCCGGCTCCGGGAGCAGCGCGAACAACGGGAACTCCGGCACCGGCCCCAGCACCGTCCGCGCCGGCGACACCACCGTCCCCTCCCCCGCCGCGAACCCCGGCCCGAGCGCGTACGCCGCACCCCACAGCACCGCGTTCGGCAGCAGCACCAGAGTCACCAGCAACGCCCCCAGCACCGCCGCCGGCCCGCCCGCGAACACCTCCGGCGCACCACTCGCGGACACCGCGGCCAGCACCGCCGCCCCCGCCACCACCAGTCCGCCGGCCGCCAACAGCCCCGCCCCGGCCGCCGTCGCCGCCACCCGCACCGCCCCCCCTCCCCCCGTCGGCCGG
>NZ_BAAAKJ010000106.1:683-8370 GCF_039527695.1 Kitasatospora putterlickiae | reverse complement strand
AACCACCGCCGGAAGCCGCGCCAGCGCCCGCTCCAGCCACCCCGTCACCAGCGCGGCCGCGCCGCGCCCCCGCGTCCCGACCGCCACCGCCACCCCGGCCACCAGCGCGACCACCGCGAGGTCCGGCAGCACCCGGGCCCGGAACTCCCCCGGGCCCGCGCCCTGCGCCACCACCCCGCACGCCACCGCGCAGTACCCCGCCCACACCGCCCGCGCACCACCGCGCCCCGGCAGCCCCGGACCGCGCGCCGCCACCCGGCCCGCCGCCCGGGACAGCCGGACCACCGCCAGCAGGCCGAGCAGCAGCGGTGTGACCGTCAACGGCGCCTCCGCCACGCCGCGCAGCACCGGCGCGCCGTGCCCGAGCAGCCACAGCGCCGTCACCAGCCGCAGCGCCCCGGACGCGCCGTCGTCCGCGTACGGCGTCACCACCCAGAGCCCGAGCACCGGGACGGTGACGAGGCAGAGCCCCGACAGGGCCGTCCGGACCCCGACGAGCAGGGCGGACAGAACGGGCCTCGCCCCCAGTTCGCCCGGCGCTCCCAGAATCGGACGACCCGTCAGCTGCGTCATGGTCCACATCGTGCCAAGGCGACTCGCCATGCTCCGTGAAGAGGCAAACGGCCGGGGTGTCCCAGATTATTGGCTTATGCGCATTTTCAGACCATGCCCTTTCGCCGCCGCGACCGACCCGGCCAGGAGCGTCTGATGACCAAGCCCCCGACCGCCGCACACCCCGGCAACCAGCCCGCGCCCGCGACGCAGCGCCGCAGCGGGAAGGGGCGCCCCGGCAAGGCCAGGACCGGACGCGGCCGCGCCGACGGCCCCCCTGCCGGGGCCGGGAGGGACGAGGGCGTGGCACTGTTGCGCCGATTGACGGCACGTGAGGCACAGGCCTTCGCCCACCTCGCGGCCGGCCGGGACCTCGCCGACACCGCCGCCGCCCTCGGCGTCACCCCCGCCACCGCCCGCAGCTACCAGCACCGGGCCCTGCGCAAGCTCGGCACCCGCACCCAGTCCGAGATCACCGCCCTCGCCGCCCTCCTCCCCACCACGGCCTCCGGCACTCCCGCGGACGCGGCGAAGACGGGAACCCCACAGCACAACCCAGCGACCGACCGGCGGTCCACAAACGGCACGCGCACGGACCTGACGGAGACGCAGAGCCCACAGGCCACCACGACGACCGACCCCGCCGCCGACCGGCGGCCCCCTCACGACACACCCACGGCCCCCGCGAGCACGCGCCCACAGCACAACACCACCACCATGACCAACCCGAGCACCGACCGGCAGCACTCGCACGACTCGCCCACAGACCCGGCGGAGACCCGAACCCCACAGGCCACTCCGACGGCCAACCCACAGCCCCCGAACAGCACACCCTCAGACCCGGCGAAGACGGGAACCCCACAGCACACCGTCACGACGACCAACCCAGCGACCGACCGGCAGCCCCCGCACGACACACCCACGGCCCCCGCGAGCACGCGCCCACAGCACACCACCACCACCATGACCAACCCGAGCACCGACCGGCACCGCTCACACGACACACCCGCAGGCCCAGCGGAGACCCGAACCCCACAGGCCACTCCGACGGCCGGCCAGCAGCCTTCGAGCGGCACACCCGCAGACCCGGCGAGGTCGCGAACCGTCGGGCAAGCCACCGCAACGGCCAACCTGGCGAGCGGTGAGCAGCCTCCAGATGGCCTGCACACGGCCCCGGCGAAGGCACAGGCCCCACGGCAGACCGCCGTGACGACCAGCCCCGCCGCCCAGGCGAACACCGCGACCCCGTCCGGGCACGCGGCCGACGGTCGCCCGGTGGCGAACGCCATCGGCACGAACCGGCCGCAGGGCGTGCGCCCCGGCCGAGCCGCCGACGCAGGCGCGGATGCGCCGCCGCAGGCAGGCCGGGCAGTCGAGCCGATGGCGGCGGGCCGGCCGCGCCTGGCGGAGGGGGCGATGGGACGCGATAGCCGACAGACGGCCGACGGGTCGGGGACAGAGCACCGTGACCGGCAGGCGGCGGCGAAGCAGCCAGCCGGTCACGGTGCCGCCCGGACGTCACCGGGGCTCGACAGCCGCGAGGCAGCGACGCGCGCGGCCGAGGCGGCCGACGGACGGCAGGTGGCATCCAACGAGCGGACAACCGAGGCGGACGGCAGGCGGGCGACTGCGGCGGCCGTCCCGGGCCCGGAGGGCGACCGGGCCGCCGTGGAGGGAGCAGCTATGGGAAGCAACGGCAAGCAGTCACGAGAGCAACCCGCCGAACGCAGCACCAAGCGCCTGCCCACAGGACCCGACGGCCGGCAAGCACCCCATGGGCAGGCGACCAAGGCGGACACCCCAGGCCCCGAGAACGACCAGACCACGGCTGAAAGAGCGGCCGTGGGAAGCAACGGCGACCAGCGGCCAGAGCAACCCGCCGAACGCAACACCAAGAAGCCGTCGGCGGGGCGCGACGGCCAGCGAGCGTCCAAGAGACGGGCGGCAGCGCCTGTGCCCGACGCCACCGACGGGCAGCCGGTGGCGTCGGGATCGGACGACGGGCGGGCGGCGGAAAGGACGACCACCGCCGCTGGCACGCGACCGGTGGGGCCGGCCTCCGGCAGCGGGCAGACGCCAGCACGCCCGGCCGCCACCGCCGGCCGGGCGCCGGAACCCGACGGCGATCAGACCACCGCCGTCGACGGCACACGGCCAGCGGGATCGGGGTCCGGCAGCAGGCAGACGGCAGCACGCACGACCGACCCCACCGGCAGGCGGCCCGTGGCGCCGGGACGCGGCGGTAGGCAGGCGGCGGCCCACACGGCCAAGGCGGACGGCGGGTGGGCGGCGGCGGGGCCCGACGGCACGCGGGATGCCGATGGTGGGCGGGGGGTGGGGTTTGAGGAGGTGTACGAGGCGGCGCACACGCGGTTGGTGCAGCAGGTGTTCCTGCTCACCGCGTGCCGGCATCGGGCCGTGCACTGTGTGGGGCGGGCGTTCGGGGAGGCACGGCGGCGGTGGGTGGCGGTGGCCGCGGGGGGCGAGCCGGAGGCGTGGGTGCGGGCGCGGGCGTGCGAGTTGGCGCTGTCGCCCTGGCACCGGGGCGGGCCGAGGCGCACGCACGTGTGGCGGCTGCCGCACCGTCGGATCAAGGTGCGGCCGGCGGACGAGACTCAGGCGGTGCTGCCCGACCACGACCGCCTCACCGACCGGGACCGCGCCCTGCTCAAGGCGCTCCGGTGGCTGTCCCGACCGCAGCGCCGGGCGCTGGTGCTGCACGACGGCCTGGGGATGCCGGCCACCGCGGTGGCGGTGGAGGTGGAGTCGACGGTGGCCGCCGCCGAGGGGCGCGTGTGGGCGGCGCGGGCGGCGCTGGCGCGGTGGGTGCCGGACCTGGTCGGGGCGGATCCGGCGGCGGACGGGTTCGCCGACCGGTTGTGCGCGCTGATGCACCGGGCGGCGGTGCGGGGGGCTCCGCAGCCGCACCGGCCGCCGGTGCCGCTGCTGCGGGCCCGGTACGGGCTGGCGAACGCGGGGCGGACGGGGGCGGCCGCGTTGCTGACGGTGGCGGTCGGCGGTGCGGCGGTGGCGACGCTGGCGGGCGGGGGGCCGGGTGAGCTGTTCCGGCCGGCCGGTCCGCCGCCGCCCACGCTCTGCGCGCCGGTCCCGGCCCTGGCGACCGGGCCGGACGCGCCGCTCCCGCTGTTGCCGGTGGGGCCGCTGTCGGGGATCCGGAGTCTGTGGTGCTCGCCGACGCCGGGGCTGGAGCCGGTCGTGGTGGATCCGCCGCCGCCCCGCGAGGACGGGCCGTACCGGCCGCCGACGGGCGGGCGGGCCACCGAGGCGCTGCCGCCACCGGGCGTGGTGGCCGCCGAACGGCCGCACGGCTGCGCGCCCTGGGCCCTGCACCCGTGCGCGACGGACGCGTGAAGCCCGGCCTCCGGGGTCACCCCGGAGGCGAGCGGGCGACCCCCGCCCCGAGCCGAAGGGGCGCGCCGGTGCCGAAAGGGAGGTGGCGCCGCGCCCGCCGACCGTCGGCACCGGGTCCGAGCGCACCGGAGGCGAGCGGGCGACCAGCACAGCGCCCCCGGCCGGAGGTCCGGGCGGGGGCGCTGTGGGGTGCGAGCGGGGAGGGTGTCAGCCCTTGATCAGCTCACGGGCCAGGCGGGCGGTCTCGGACGGCGTCTTGCCGACCTTGACGCCGGCGGCCTCAAGGGCCTCCTTCTTGGCCTGCGCGGTGCCCGAGGAGCCGGAGACGATGGCGCCGGCGTGGCCCATGGTCTTGCCCTCGGGGGCGGTGAAGCCCGCGACGTAGCCGACGACCGGCTTGGTCACGTTCTCCTTGATGAAGGCCGCGGCCCGCTCCTCGGCGTCGCCGCCGATCTCACCGATCATGACGATGAGCTCGGTCTCCGGGTCCTCCTGGAACGCCTTGAGGGCGTCGATGTGGGTGGTGCCGATGACCGGGTCACCGCCGATGCCCACGGCCGAGGTGAAGCCGATGTCCCGCAGCTCGTACATGAGCTGGTAGGTCAGGGTGCCAGACTTCGAGACCAGGCCGATCTTGCCGGCCTTGGTGATGTCGGCCGGGATGATGCCGGCGTTCGACTGTCCGGGGCTGATCAGGCCGGGGCAGTTCGGGCCGATGATCCGGGTCTTGTTGCCCTTCGAGCCGGCGTAGGCCCAGAAGGCGGCGGTGTCGTGCACCGGGACGCCCTCGGTGATGACGACGGCCAGGCCGATCTCGGCGTCGATGGCCTCGACGACGGCGCTCTTGGTGTGCGCCGGCGGCACGAAGATGACGGTGACGTCGGCACCGGTCTTCTCGATGGCCTCGGCGACGGTGCCGAAGACGGGGACCTCGGTGCCGTCGACGTCGACCGTGGTGCCGGCCTTGCGCGGGTTGACACCGCCGACGATCTGGGTGCCGGAGGCGAGCATGCGGCGGGTGTGCTTCATGCCCTCGGAGCCGGTCATGCCCTGGACGATGACCTTGCTGTCCTTGGTAAGGAAGATAGCCATGGTGTGAAAGTCCCTTCCTTACTTGTTGGCCAGCTCGGCGGCGCGGTCGGCCGCACCGTCCATGGTGTCCACCTGCTCGACGAGCGGGTGGTTGGCGTCGGTCAGGATCTGCCGGCCCAGCTCGGCGTTGTTGCCGTCGAGGCGGACGACCAGCGGCTTGCTGACCGCCTCGCCCTTCTCGGCGAGCAGGGCGAGGGCCTGCACGATGCCGTTGGCGACCGCGTCGCACGCGGTGATGCCGCCGAAGACGTTGACGAACACCGCCTTGACGTCGGTGTCGCCGAGGATGATCTCCAGGCCGTTCGCCATGACCTCGGCGGAGGCGCCGCCACCGATGTCGAGGAAGTTGGCGGGCTTGACGTTGCCGTGCTTCTCACCGGCGTAGGCGACCACGTCGAGGGTGCTCATGACGAGACCCGCGCCGTTGCCGATGATGCCGACCTCGCCGTCGAGCTTGACGTAGTTGAGGCCCTTGGCCTTGGCGGCGGCCTCCAGCGGGTTGGCGGCGGCCTTGTCCTCAAGCGCCTCGTGCTCCGGCTGGCGGAAGTCGGCGTTCTCGTCCAGGGAGACCTTGCCGTCGAGCGCGATGATCTTGCCCTCGCCGGACTTGATCAGCGGGTTGACCTCGACCAGGAGGGCGTCCTCCTTGATGAAGACGGTCCACAGGGTCTGCAGGACGTCGACGATCTGGTCGGCGACCTCGGCCGGGAACTTCGCGGCCTCGACGATCTCGCGGGCCTTGGCCTCGGTCACGCCCTCGTTCGCGTCGATCGCGATCTTGGCGAGGGCCTCGGGCTTGGTGGCCGCGACCTCCTCGATGTCCATGCCGCCCTCGACGCTGGCCATGGCCAGGAAGGTGCGGTTGGCGCGGTCGAGCAGGTAGGAGACGTAGTACTCCTCCTTGATGTCCGCGGTCTGGGCCAGCATCACCTTGTGCACGGTGTGGCCCTTGATGTCCATGCCGAGGATCTGCTCGGCCTTGGCGACGGCGTCCGCCGGGTCGGCGGCGAGCTTCACGCCGCCGGCCTTGCCTCGGCCACCCACCTTCACCTGAGCCTTGACGACGGCGCGGCCGCCGAAGCGCTCCGCGATGGCGGCAGCGTCTGCGGCGGTCTCGATGACATCGCCGTCAAGCACGGGAACACCGTGCTTGGCGAAGAGGTCCCTCGCCTGGTACTCGAACAGGTCCACGTGTTTGTCCTTGTTCGTGGTCGCGGATTGTGTCTCTACGAGCGTGCCACGGCAGGATCTTCGCTGCGGGTCGTCGGGGCGGTGCGGGTACGCAGAAGTACGGCCTTGCGGCCCACACAGCCACGGGCGCACACGTCAATCAACACGCGCGTCACGTCCGTCTGGCAGGTTATCCCCGGACGACGGGCGTGTTTCGCCCGGGGCCTGCCCGTCTTTGGTGAGAACCGTCACAGACCAGCTTAGGGGGCGTACGCCGGGCGCTCGGACCGGCGGCCCCGCTCGGCCGCGCCCCGGGTTGCGCCGTTCGAGTGAGTCCGGCGGCGTGATGTTGACCACCGCCCCGACCGCGCCGTTCACGCCCCAGCCCCCCCGGCCTCACACCCCCTGCTCCGGGACCGGGATCGGGCGCTTCTCGATCGCCGCCGCCATGATCTCCGGAAAGACGTCAGGGGTGCAGGCGAAGGCCGGGGCGCCGAGCGCGGCCAGCGCGGCGGCGTGCGCGTGGTCGTAGGCGGGCGCGCCCTCGTCGGAGAGCGCCAGCAGGGCGATGAACTGGACGCCGGCCGCCTTCATCGCGGCCACCCGCTTGAGCATCTCGTCGCGGATGCCGCCCTCGTAGAGGTCGCTGATCAGGACGACGATCGTCTCGGCCGGCCGGGTGATCCTGGACTGGCAGTAGGCGAGCGCCCGGTTGATGTCGGTGCCGCCGCCGAGCTGGGTCGCGAAGAGCACGTCGACCGGGTCGGTGAGCTGCTCGGTGAGGTCGACCACCGAGGTGTCGAAGACGACCAGCCGGGTGTCCAGGCTCTTCATCGAGGCGAGCACGGCGCCGAACACCGCCGAGTGCACCACGGACGGCGCCATCGAGCCGGACTGGTCGATGCAGAGGATGACGTCCTTCTTCACCGCGCGCTGGGCGCGGGCGTAGCCGATCAGCCGCTCCGGGACGACCGTGCCGTGCTCGGGCAGGTAGTTCTTCAGGTTGGCCCGGATGGTGCGGTCCCAGTCGATGTCGCGGTGGCGCGGGCGGTTGACCCGGGCGCTGCGGTCCAGCGCGCCGCCCAGGGTGGCCCGGGTGCGGTCGGCGAGCCGGCGCTCCAGGTCGGCGACCACCCGGCCGACGACCGCGCGGGCGGTCTCCCGGGTGGTCTCGGGCAGCGCGTGCTTGAGCGAGAGCAGCGTGCCGACCAGGTGGACGTCCGGCTCGACGGCCTCCAGCATCTCGGGCTCCAGCAGCAGCTGCTCCAGCCCGAGCCGGGTGATGGCGTCCTGCTGCATCAGCTGGACGACGGTGGCCGGGAAGTACTCGCGGATGTCGCCCAGCCAGCGGGCCACCTGCGGGGCCGAGCCGCCGAGGCCTGCGCTTCGGCGGCCGGAGCGCGGCTGCCCGGCCCGGCCGTCCTCGGCGGCGCCCCGGTAGAGCGCGGCGAGCGCGCCGTCCATCGCGGCGTCCCGGCCGTGCAGGGGGCGGCCGGTGCCG
>NZ_BAAAKJ010000106.1:0-662 GCF_039527695.1 Kitasatospora putterlickiae | reverse complement strand
GGACCAGCCGCCAGCGGCGCAGCCGCTCGTCGGTGGAGGTGCCGGGGTCGGCGGCGGGCGCGGTGCCGGGGGTGCTGACTGCCATCGGTGGCTCCTCTGCGTGCGGTCTGCGGTGCGATGCGCGGTGCGCGTTCGGTGGTGGGACGGAACGGCGGGACGGCGGGACGGCGGGACGGCGGGACGGCGGGACGGGACGGCGGGCGCCGTCAGGTGTCGCGGTCGCCGGCCTGCCGGGGGATCCGCGGGCGCTCGCCCGGCTCCCCGCCACCGGTCGGCAGCCCGAGCAGCAGGGCGACCACGGGCAGTGCGGCGTCGGCCCGCGCGCGGTCCAACTCGGCGGTCTCCCCGGCCGGTTCGGCGATCCCCGGGCCGAGCGGGCCGGCCGCCACCCGGCTGCCGACGGTGTGCCGGACCCCGGCCTCCAGGGTGGTGAAGGTCCGCCGCAGCAGCGGCAGCACATCGGTGAAGACCTCCGCCGGGACACCGGTCAGCCAGCCGTCGAGCAGGCCGAGCAGCCGGGGGTCGTGGAGCAGCAGCGCGCCGCCCCCGGTCAGGAAGCCCTCGATCCAACCGGCGGCGTCCGCCGGGCTGTTGGCGGTGGACAGCACCAGGCCGAGCCGCCGTCCGGCCTCTGCGGAGTCGAGCCGGCCGTCGTCCAGCAG
>NZ_BAAAKJ010000105.1:56661-62444 GCF_039527695.1 Kitasatospora putterlickiae | reverse complement strand
GCAGCTCGGCGGCGAGCCGGCCGGGCAGCGCGCCGGCCGGTGCGCCGGGGCCGACCGGGTTGAACACCCGCAGCACCACCGCGTCCAGCGGCGAGCCGGCCACCGCGAGCGAGCCGGCCAGCTTGGTGGCGCCGTAGACGCCGACCGGGCGGGCGTCGGCGTCCTCGGCGAGCGAGTCGCCGGGGGCGCAGACGCCGTACTCGCCGGCCGAGCCGATGTGCACCAGCCGGGCCGTCGGGGCGCCCTGGCCGAGCGCCTCGCAGAGCACGGCCGGGCCGCGGGCGTTGACCTCGGCGAGCGTGACGGCGCTGCCGGCGACCGCGCCGGCGAGGTTCACCACCGCGTCCGGGGCCAGCGCGGCCAACTCCTCGCCGAGCGGGCCGGCCTGGGCGGTGGCCAGGTCGATCCGCAGGTCGTGGTCGGGCCGCCGCCCGGCGGTCAGCACGGTGGCGCCGGGCAGCGCCCGCAGGGCGGCGGCGGCATGACCGCCGAGGAAGCCGTCGGCGCCGAGCAGCAGGATCCTCACGCGGCCCGCCCGTCGTTCCCGGGGCCCGCCGGGACGGCGGCCGGTGCGGCCGGGGCCTGCCCGTCGGCGGCCTCGGGGGCGGTTCTGGCGGCGGGGATCGGCAGCCCCTGGCCGTTCGGCACGGCGTACAGGCCCTCGCCGGCGGCCGGGGCGGCCGGCTCGCCCGGAAGCAGCAGCGAGCGGTTGAGCGAGAACTCGGCGTTGGCCCGGTCGTAGTCGTCCGGACGGCCGATGTCCAGCCAGTAGCCGTCGAACTCGTAGGCGGACGGCGGCGTCTGCGCGGCCAGCAGGTCCAGCACCAGCTCGTCGAAGCCGAGCGGCAGACCCGGGGTGTACCTGGCGAGCGCGGCGCGGGAGACGCCGTAGACGCCCATCGAGACCCGGTAGTCGATGCTCGGCTTCTCCTGGAAGCCGGTGATGGACCCGGCCTCGGCGGTCAGCACGCCGAAGTCGATCTTCACCTGGCGGGCGTAGGTCGCGATGGTGAGCGGGGCCCCGGACGCCTCGTGGTGCTTGAGCACCCCGGCGAAGTCCAGGTCGGTGAGGATGTCGCCGTTCATCACCAGGAAGTCGTCGGGCAGCCGGTCCTGCATGGTGAGCAGCGGGCCGAGGGTGCCGAGCGGGCTGTCCTCGACCGCGTAGCCGACCCGCAGCCCCCACTGGGAGCCGTTGCCGACGTAGGCGCGGATGATGTGGCCGAGGTGGCCGATGGCCAGGGTGACGGTCTGGAAGCCCGCGGCGGCGAGCTGGCGCATCACGATCTCCAGGATCGCGTGCTGGTCGCCGATCGGGACGAGTGGCTTGGGAAGCGCGGTGGTGTACGGGCGCAGGCGTACGCCCTTTCCGCCGGCCAGGATCACTGCGTGCATGGTGGTTCCCCCACGAAAAGTCGGAGCGACAGGGGCCTTCGGTGCCGGGAGCGGACGGAAGGCGGAGCCGGGTCAGACGTTGTAGATGTCGGTCTTGTAGCGGGCCAGGTTGGCCGGGTCGCGGAAGAACTCGATGGTCTGCTCCAGCCCCTCCTCCAGCGAGAACGCCGGGGCCCAGCCGGTGGCGGTGCGCAGCCGGGTGGCGTCCGCGACCAGGCGCATGACCTCGGAGTTGGCCGGGCGGATGCGCTGCTCGTCCTCCTTGACGGTGACGTCCACGCCCATCAGCTTGCCGACCAGGGAGACCAGGTCGCCGACCGAGATCTCGCCGCCGGTGCCGGCGTTGAAGGTCCGGCCGACCACGGTCTCGGCGGGGGCGGTGCCGACCGTGCGGAAGGCCAGCGCGGTGTCCTTGACGAACATGAAGTCGCGGGTCGGGCGCAGGTCCCCGAGGGTGATCTCGGTCTCGCCGGCGGCGAGCTGGGCGATCACGGTCGGGATGACGGCGCGCATCGACTGGCGCGGTCCGTAGGTGTTGAACGGGCGCAGGGTGACCACCGGGGTCTCGAAGCTGGCGTGGTAGCTGTCGGCCAGCCGGTCCCCGCCGGCCTTGGAGGCGGCGTACGGGGACTGGGTGTTGATCGGGTGGTCCTCGGTGATCGGCACGGTCTGCGCGGTGCCGTAGGTCTCGCTGGTCGAGGTGTGCACCAGGCGGGGGATCTCCAGGTGACGCACCGCCTCCAGGACGTTCAGGGTGCCGGTGACGTTGGTGTCCACGTACGAGTGCGGAGCCCGGTAGGAGTACGGGATCGCGATCAGGGCGGCCAGGTGGTAGACCGCCTCGGTGCCCTTGACCAGGCCGTTGACGGAGCCGGGGTCACGGACGTCGCCGAGGATGACCTCGACGGAGTCCAGCACCTCCCTGGGGAGGGTCTCCAGCCATCCGAACGACGAGAACGAGTTGTACTGGACCATCGCGCGGACCTGGTGGCCGTCGGCGACCAGGGTCTCGACGAGGTGGGAGCCGATGAATCCCTCGGCTCCGGTGACGGCGACGCTGCTCATGGTGAATCGCTTCCTGTGTCTTCTGGGGACGGTCGTACGGGCCCGGCCGGGTGGTGCGACGGTGTGGTGACCCGGTCGGGCCGGTACGGGTGGTGCCGGTTCCGTCGTGCCGGATCCGTGGTGCCGGATCCGTGGTGCGCTGTTCAGCTGTCCGGCGGTGCCGGTGTCAGCGGTGCCTGGTGGTGCGGCCGAGCACGGGCCCGGCGGTGGCGGTGAGGACGGCGGCCGCGGCCCCGCAGCCGATCAGCTGCAGGACGGTCGGGTCCACACCGGTCAGCAGCCCGGCGCACTCGGCGCCCGCGGCTGCCAGACAGATGAGGGCGGTGCTCCAGCTGAGCCCGAAGGCGTTCAGCAGCAGCGCCAGCCAGAGCGAGCCGCCGAGCAGCAGCAGCGCGCCGAGCTCGGGGACGCCCAGCGCGGGGGCGCCGGGCCAGAGCACGGTGGCGGCGGCGTCGAGGGCGGCCACGGTGGTGAGGTAGATGAAGAGGCAGCCGAGCAGCACACCGCCGGTGCGGCGGGCGAACTCGACCGGGGTGTGGCTGGTGCGCAGCGCGGCCACGGCCATCGCCCGGTAGCGGAAGAGCAGCCACTCGGCGAGGCCGAGGCTCAGCGTCAGGGCGATCATGGCCGGCCCGGTCGGGCTGGCCGAGGCGCCCTCGGCGCTGCCGGTGCGCACCGCCTGGTGGACCGTCACCCCGAGACCGGCGATCAGGGTCAGGGTGCCGACCGCGAGCCCGAACAGCAGGTGCGGGAGCTCCTTGTGCAGCGGCAGCCGCAGCGGGACGGGCTCCGCCTCGGCGCGCCGGCAGCGCAGCAGTTCCCGGGCGGCGAGCCCGACGGCCAGGCCGAGCGAGGCCAGCAGCACCGAGGTGCGGACGGCCTGCGGCACGTCGACGGCGAGCACCACGCCCGCGCCGACGGCCGACGGCGCCAGCGCCAGCAGCAGGAACTTCTCCCGCCCGAGCACCAGCAGCACGGTGGCCGCCGCCAGGTAGCCGGACTGCCCGGCGGCGAAGCAGAGCGCCCCCAGCGGCCCGCCGACCACGTACCCGGCGGTGGCCGCGGTCAGCGCGCCCAGCGGCGCCCCGATCGCCAGGCAGGTCGCCGCCGACCGCCGCCGGCCGCGGCCGAGCCAGGCGTACGAGCGGTGCGCCAGCGCCTGGTTCCACGACCAGCTGACCAGGGTCGCGACGGACAGCGCGAGCATGCCCGAGGGCAGACCGAAGCGCATCCGGTCGGCGGCGAACAGGTTGGCGCCCAGCAGGTAGCCGAGGCCGGGCAGGGCGAACACCAGGCCGCGCACGACGCACCGCCAGGGGTCGGCCCGCCAGGGGTTGGCGAACTCGGCGCTCGGCCCGGGGTAGCGGCGCTCGACCCGTTCGAACAGCTCCTCGGCGACGGTGAACGCGTCGGGGCGGCCGTACAGCAGGCCGGCCTGTTCGTCGGAGAGGCCGTCGGACTCCAGGAAGGCCGCGATCTCGTAGGGGTGGACGGCGTCGGCGCAGATGTCCCGCAGCCGCTCGGCGAGTTCGTCCAGCGGGTCGGGGGACAGGTCGAGCTGGTCCGTCTGCGGCCCGGGGCGCTGCGCGGGCAGCGTCGGGCGGCGCCGCTTCAGCGGCAGGACCCGCAGCTGGACGGTCTCGTCGGCCTCGTTCGGCACCAGACGCAAAGGCCCACTCATGCGCCCACCTCGCTGCGCTCGGCGGCCGCTTCGCGGGACGCGCGCCTGTCGATGATGAGCTCGCTGTGCTCGTTCATGCGCCCACCTCGCTGCGCTCAAGCTCGGTCGGCCGCTCCCAGTCCGGGTCCGGCGGTCCGTCGGTGACGTCGACGACGCCCTCGGGCAGCCAGCGGGAGGTGCCCAGCAGCTCGGTGTAGATGCCGCGGAAGCCGTCGATGTTCTGGCGGAGCGTGAACTGCTCGATCACCCGCAGCCGGGCCTGCTCGCCGAGCCGGGCCCGGCGCTCCGGGTCGCGCAGCAGCTCGATCGCGGCCGCCGCCATCGGTTCGGGTTCGCGCGGCGGCACGACCAGGCCGGTGTCGCCGACCGCCTCGCGCACGCCGCCGACGTCGGTCGAGACGGTGGCGCGCCCGCAGGACATCGCCTCGATCAGGGTGAACGGGAAGCCCTCGCTGATCGAGGACAGCATCACCACGTTCCCGGCCGCGTAGGCGTCGGTGATGTCGGCGACCCGCCCCTCGAAGACCACCGAGTCACCAGTGCCGAGTTCGGCGGCCAGGGCCTCGCACGCCTCGCGGTAGGCCTCGCCGCCCTTGGGGGTGCCGCCGAACAGCCGCAGCCGGGCGTCGGGTATCTCGCGCCGCACGATCGCGAACGCGCGGATCAGCGTCTCCAGGTCCTTGATCGGGTCGACCCGGCCGGCCCAGCTGAGCGTCGGGGTCTCGGGCTCCGGCCCGGCGGGCGGGAAGGCGGCCGGGTCGACGCCGTTGTAGACGGTGCGGATGTGCGCGGAGGGGGTGCCGCCGCGCTCCTCCCAGCGCCGGTTGTACCGGTTGCCGGGGGTGACCAGCGCGGCCCGCCGGTAGCTCTCCTCGGCGAGCATCCGGTAGAAGCCGAGCAGCAGCGCCTTGACCGGCCAGCGGTAGGGGCCGGTGCGGTAGCCGAGGTAGCGCTCGCGCAGGTAGATGCCGTGCTCGGTGAGGAGAAACGGTACGCCGAACTGCTGAGCGGCTATCAGCCCCGGAAGGGTCGCCAGACCGCCGCTCGCGGCGTGCGCCACTCCGTCGCGCGGCGGCTCGACCGACAGCGGGCGCAGCGCGTGCTCCAGCAGGTCGGTGGCGTTCAGCGCGTCGTGCATGGTGGGCCGGGAGACCGCCGTGGAGAGGTAGTCGCGGGTCCAGACGTGCTGGAGGGTGCGCAGGGCGCGCTCGCTGCGCAGCGCCGGGCTGAGCAGCCCGCGCTGGGCGAGGTCGGCGAAGCCGTACAGCTCGGTGCCGAAGTGGGTGGTGTACACCGGGTCCAGGAGGGAGTGCAGGAACCGTTCGTAGGCGTTGAGGAAGCGGCGCATCTCCTTGCCGCGCGGCGCCTTCGCCTCCGAGGCCGGGCCCCACAGCGGGGCGGTGGTGACCGACCGCACGTTGGCGGGCAGCTCCCAGGCCAGTGGTTCGTGGCCGGTGCCGGTGACGGCGATGATGTCGAAGTCGACGTCCGGCATGCCTTGCACGAGCTGGTCGCACCAGACACTGACCCCACCGTGCTGGTGCGGGTACGTCCCCTCGGTGAGCAGGGTGACGCGCATCTGTGTCCCCCCTCCTGTTCTTGCCTCAAGCCCCCGGCCGAGCGGGCCGGGCCGGGTGGTGCC
>NZ_BAAAKJ010000105.1:50854-56656 GCF_039527695.1 Kitasatospora putterlickiae | reverse complement strand
CCGGGTTCACCTGTCTAGCGGGTGCCGGAGTGGCCGGCGGTCTTCCTGGCGGGTTCGGCCTTCCCCCCGGAGGCCTTGCCGCGCTGCTGCGGGCCGCCGTCGTGGCCGGTCGCCTTTCCGTCGGCGTTCGCCGTTACGGAAGTCGTACCAGCAACGACGTCCTTGCCCGCCACCGGGTCCCCGCTGCCGGGGACCAGGGTCGGCGCGTCGGTGCGGTCCGTGTCGCCCGGACCGGCCGGGACGGCGTCCGCGGTGCCCTGCGGGACGACGTTGGTGTCGGCCGGGGCCGGCGCCGGGACGGACTTGGCCGCGACACCCGGGCTGGTGCCGGCCGGGGCGGCCGGGGTGCCCGAGGAGGGCAGCGTCAGCTGGACGCCGCTCTGCAGCTGGCCGGGCTTGACCCAGCCGGAGAGCGAGCCCGCGTAGGCGGTGCCGAAGGCGGCGGTGCCGATGGCGAGCTGCTGGACGGTGCCGGTCGGCATGGTGGCCTGGACCTGGACGCCGGCCGGGGCGCCCACCACGACGGTGTCACCGGTGCGGTAGGCGGTGACCTGGCCGGAGGCGATGGCCGCGTTCCAGGCCGCCCGGCGCTGGAACTCCTGGCCGATCTCCTTCTGCCCGAGGTTCACGATCGGGGCGTTGGCGGCGTGCAGCGACCGGTAGGTGGAGAGGATCCGCTCCAGCACCGGGTAGACGATCCGGTCCTCGGACAGGTTGGACTGGTGGATGAAGTGCGGCCGCGGGTCGTTGTTCAGCACGTGGCCGAGGTCGATCCGGGCCTCCAGCGGCACGATGTACGACTGGTAGCCGGTGTTGACGTCGAGCGGGGTCGACAGGCAGGTGGAGTTCGCGTTGACCTCGCAGACGCCGCTGCCGCCGTTGGCCACGCTGGTGTAGATCCAGTTGTACTCGTCCGTCTCCTCCTTCGCCGTGGCGGCGTTGTAGAAGATGTTCATCGGGTAGCGCGGCACGGTCAGCGCCGAGCCGACGGCCCGCTGGGCGGACTCGCGGGAGGCGTCGCTGGCGGTCCACTTGACCCCGTTGGCGGCCAGCGAGGGCGCCAGGTACGGGTTGTCGCTGGTCTCCTGGGGGGCGGTCAGCAGGCCGGAGTGCTCGCCGGTGACCAGCTCGGTCCTGTCCAGCTGCAGGCCCCGGGCGGCGGCCCAGTCCAGGTTGTCCTTGATCTGGGAACTGATGGTGGCCTGGTTGACCCAGACGGTGCTGCCCGAGGTGGTCTTGGTGCACTTCCACGGAACCACCGTGACGTCCTGGAGGCAGCCCAGGTACGGGTGGGTGAAGGTGTGGTTGACCCAGCGGTAGCTGGTCTGGTCGGCGACCATCTGGTCGACCACCGGGTCGCTGGTGGTCTCGTGGTCGGACTTCCAGTCCTCGCTGCCGCCGCCGTTGAACACCATGTCCATGGTGAAGTCGTGGTCGAGCTGCCACTGCTTGGCGTACTGGGCGTCGGCGACCGTCATCCGGATCGGATTGGCGGTCTCCGGGGTGCCGGGCGGGCAGGTGACGTCGCCGGGCGTGCACTTGAGCACGGTGTCCCAGCGGTCGTCGGAGAGGAAGACGTCGTCGACGTGGGCCGCGAAGTAGTTGCGGTCGTAGCCCAGGTGGACGCCCTGGGTTATCCAGTCGACTATGCCGCGCGCCAGCAGGCGGTACTGCTGCTGGTACTGGTTGTAGACGAAGGTGACGACCAGTTCCTTGCGGCCGGCGTGCTGGTACTCGCCGACCAGCGAGCCCTTGGCGGTGCTGTTCGGGATCGGCATCTCGACCAGCGGGGTGAAGCTGGAACCGGCCGGCAGGGTGGCCAGCGGGGTGGCCAGGTAGCCGTAGCTCTCCGAGACGGTCGGGTCGTTGTCCTCGAACGGGACGGCGCCCTTGAGGTAGTCGAACGGTCCGCTCAGGCCAGCCGTGGTGACCTGGCCCTGGAAGCCGTCCAGGGTACCCATGTAGCCCGGGTTGACCGCCCAGTTCAGGCCGACGTCGGGACGGGCGTAGGTGTACGCGTCGACCTGACGGACGCCGAACGCCGCCTCGTACGTCGCGATCGCGGTCATCTCGGCGGAGCCGGCCGCGAACGGGTTGTCGTTGGGCAGCACGATGCCCTGGTACTTGCCGCGCGGCTGGCCGTTCAGCGTGTCGCTGAGGAAGGCCGCGTCGATCACCGGACGGTTGGCGTCGTTGAGGTCGACGAGTCGGTACGGCGTGCCCTGGCCCTTGAGCTCGGCGGCGATCGCGGCCGTCGCCGGCCCGCCGTCGCTGATCACCAGGACCGTGAGGTCGATCCGGGGCGTGGTGGTGGTGGCGTGCGCGAGGGACGACTGCAGGCCTCCGGCCAGCAGGACGGCTGCCGCGCACGCGGCGACTCTCCGGGTCGCTCGACCCATGTTGACTTTCCTCCCCTGGGCAGGGCGCTCCGCTGCCGGCGTCAACCTGCCCTGTTAGCTGTTCGCGGGCAGCAGGCTGCCCGGCGCCCATCCTGCTCGAAGTTCCAGGGCAGGACGGACCGAATGGGCAGGAGTGCAGCGAATCTGTTACCAACGTTCATGGTCAGGCCATGAGGGCGCCGATTGTGGCCGAAACCGTACCGGCTGCGCAAATAATGAATTAAAAATTAAAACCCGGAACCTAGCGTTACCGCTGCTCACCCATCGTGCGATCCGAGGGACGAACCGGACCCTACACCGGTGGCGTTGCCCGTGACACTCTTGCACATCCTGCCGTTTCAGTGGGCAGGTTCATGCAATATCGCTCAGGGTTGTGCAACGTCACCGTCCGAATATCCAATGGAGGCCGTCGAGTGACCGAGCGACAGTTCGAAACCGCCGCAATTCAGGCCGCCCGCAGCCTGGGCCTGCTCGGCGCCGTCAACGCCCGCGACCTGGGTGGTTACCGGACCGCCGAGGGGCTGGTACTGCGGGCCGGCGTCGTCCTGCGCAGCGACGGCCTCAACCGGCTCACCGATGAGGACCTGGGCCGGCTGACCGGACTGGGCCTGCGGCGGATCGTCGACCTGCGCAGCCCGGACGAGATCCGCGAGGCCGGACCGGACCGGATCACCGACGCCATGGCGCTCCATCAGCTTCCGGTCTTCGCGGCGGACTTCGACATCTACGCGACGCTGCGCGAGGTGCTGGCCGACCGCGATCCGCGCAAACAGCGAACGCTGCTCGGCGGTGGGCGCGCCGATGCCATGATGGCCGGTCTCTACCGGTGGTTCGTCACCGACCGGATCGCGCGCGAACGGTTCGCCGGCGTGCTGCGCCTGCTGGCCGATCCGGACGGCGCGCCGCTGCTGTTCCACTGCTCGGCCGGAAAGGACCGCACCGGCTGGACGGCGGCCGTGCTGCTGACCGCCCTCGGCGTCGACCGGGAGACGGTGGTGACGGATTATCTGCTCACCAACGAGCGTTCCGCCGCCGTCGTCGAGGCGGTCCTGGAGGGCTTCCGGACGCACGGTCTGATGCGTGAGCCCGAGCTGCTGCTACCGGTGTTCCGGGCCGAACGCCGGTACCTGGAGGCGGCCTTCGAGGAGGTCGAGACCGGCTGGCCGGACTTCGGCGCGTTCTGGGCCGACGGCCTCGGTCTGGACGAGGCCGTCCTGGCGGGCCTGCGGGCCAACCTGCTGGCGCCCTCCTGAGGCGCCCGGCCCCGTCGTTCACCCCTCGGCGGTCAGGCCCTCGCGCAGCTGGGTGAGGGTCCTGGTGAGCAGCCGGGAAACGTGCATCTGCGAGATGCCGATCTCCTCACCGATCTGCGACTGCGTCAGGTTGCCGAAGAACCGCAGCATGATGATCCGGCGCTCGCGCGGCGGCAGCTTGGCCAGCAGCGGCTTGAGCGACTCCCGGTACTCCACGCCCTCCAGCGCCAGGTCCTCGTAGCCGAGCCGCTCGGCCAGCGGACCCTCGCCGTCCTCCTCGCTCGGGCTGGAGTCCAGCGAGCTGGCGGTGTAGGCGTTGCCGACCGCCAGGCCCTCCACCACGTCCTCCTCGCTGACGCCGAGGCAGGTGGCCAGCTCGGCCACGGTGGGGGAGCGGTCGAGCCGCTGGGCGAGCTCGTCGCCGGCCTTGGTGAGCGCCAGCCGCAGCTCCTGGAGCCGCCGGGGCACCCGCACCGACCAGCTGGTGTCCCGGAAGAAGCGCTTGATCTCGCCGACCACGGTCGGCATCGCGAAGGTCGGGAACTCCACCCCGCGCTCCGGGTCGAACCGGTCGATCGCCTTGATCAGGCCGATCGTGCCGACCTGGACGATGTCCTCCATCGGCTCGTTGCGGCTGCGGAAGCGCGCCGAGGCGTAGCGGACCAGCGGCAGGTTGAGCTCGATGAGGGTGTCGCGCACATAGGTGTGCTCGGCGCTGCCCGGGTCGAGCGCGGCCAGCCGCCCGAAGAGGGAGCGGGAGAGCGTCCGGGTGTCGAGCCCGGCGTCCGGCGCGGCCTCGGCGCGCTGGAGCGGGATCTCCGCGGCGCCGGCCGGTGCAGCGTGGATCTCCGCGGTGTCCACATCCGAGGACATGCACCCACCCCCTTGTGACTGACGGTCCAACGGGCGCCGTCGTCGGAACGTTCCCGTGCCCGCGTCCGGCCCCCCTCCCACCCTGCATACCGGCGCGCGGTCCCCGGCAAACCCGGGCGTCGCGAGATGTCACGCGGCGGTGACGCGCCGTCGTCGCCGCGCCATCGCGCGGCAACGGTGGCGCCGGTGGTCAGTCCTCCCAGGAGTTGCCGGTCCGCAGCCTGGTCAGGATCCGCGACAGCAGCCGTGAGACGTGCATCTGGGACATCCCCAGCTCGGTGCTGATCTGCGACTGGGTCAGGTTGGCGAAGAACCGCAGCATGACGATCCGGCGCTCCCGCTCGGGCAGCTGCACCAGCAGGTGGCGGACCATGTCCCGGTGCTCGACCTCGGCCAGCGCGGAGTCCTCGTAGCCGAGCCGGTCCAGCAGCGCCAGCCCGCCCTCGTGCTCCTGGGCGGCCTCCAGCGAGGCCGCGTTGTAGGCCCGTCCGGCGTCCAGGCAGGCCCTGACGTCCTCCTCGGGGATGCGCAGGCTGGCGGCGATCTCCGGGACCTTGGGGGCCCGGCCGTGCACCACGGTCAGCTCCTCCATCGCGCCGCTGACCTGCACCCAGAGCTCCTGGAGCCGGCGCGGGACGTGCATGGTGCGGACGTTGTCCCGGAAGTAGCGCTTGATCTCGCCGAGGATGGTGGGCAGCGCGTAGGTGGGGAACTGCACGCCCCGCTCGGGGTCGAACCGGTCGATGGCGTTGATCAGGCCGATGGTGCCGACCTGGACGACGTCCTCCATCGGCTCGCTGCGGCTGCGGAAGCGGGTGGCGGCGTACCGGACCAGGGGGATGTTGACCTCGATCAGCGCGGCCCGGACCCGCTCGCGCTCGGGGGTGCCGGGGGGCAGCTCGGCGAGCCGCTCGAAGAGCACCCGGGTGAGGGTGCGGACGTCGACGGCGGGGCGGCCGCCGGGACCGCGCAGGCCGTCCGGGCGGAGCTCGCCGGCCGGGCTGATCACGGCGGCCAGCACCTCGTCGTCCGGTGCGCTCCCTGGTGTCCGCACGGACACGTCACCCCTCCCAAAGTCGACAACGGTGGGACCTGCGGAGCGGGGGTCGCGTTCTCGTTCACCACCTCGCCATGTCCGGCAAAACCGGTCATAGCATCACAAGGCGGGCGCATGTCGGGCAAGTACCACGCGGAGGTGTGTTGGTGCGCCGTCCGGACCCGCCGCGCACGGCGGCGGTGCGGCGGGCGGGTCGTCCCGGGACAGCACGAGGCGCCCC
>NZ_BAAAKJ010000105.1:49823-50812 GCF_039527695.1 Kitasatospora putterlickiae | reverse complement strand
GGCGCCTCGGGCCGTCCGGGGGACGCGCCGGCCGGGCCGGGGGCGTCTGGGGACGGGCCGGTGGGCTCAGACCTCGATGTCGGCGATCACCCAGGTGGCGAACTCGCGCCACCGCGCGGCGGCGGCCTGGTGGGCCGGGTGGGTGAGGTACGCCTGGAGGGCCTCGCGGTCCTCGACCAGGCTGTTGATGGCGTAGTCGTGGGCGATGTCGCGGTCGGTGGTGTTCCAGCCGCACTCCCACTCGCGCAGCTCGGGAACGACCGGGCCGAGCTCGGCGAAGGCCTTGGCGCCGGCGAGCGCGCGCTCGTCGTCCTTGGCGACGCCTTCATTGAGCTTGAACAGGACCAGGTGGCGGATCACGGTGCCGCTCCTCGCGGACGGGGTCGGGTGTCGGGCCCACCGTAGCCGGTGGGGTCCTGGCTACTTCACCAGGCCGGTCATGAAGGTGCCGACCGCCTTGGCGGCGTTCGAGATGCCTTCGAACCCCAACTGGACCAGCTCGGCCGCGCGGGCGGGCGAGGTGATGATCGTGTAGAGCACGAAGATGAGCAGGAGGACCATTCCGATCTTCTTCGCCTGCGCCATCCGGTTGACCTTCCTCCCTGCTGTGGGCCGCCGTCGCTCGGTCCCCGAGCGGCCCGTGCAACGGGCAGCTTATCCACCCGGACGGCCTATCAAGTGTGCGACGCGTTCACCTGCCGGGACGAAGGTCCCCGTGACAGGGGCCTTTCTCCGGGTGCCCGGGCCGGCGGCGCGCGGCAGGATGGTTGACGTACCGAGGATCTGGCAGGAATCACCGGTACGTGGATCCGGAGCTCCCCGCTGTGGGACCGGGCGCCGCGACTTCCCCCCGACGCGGCCCCGGTTGTGGGACTCCGCCGGGGGAGCGGTCAGTCCCCCCGAGCCGCTCCCCCTCTTCCAGGCTCCGTACTCGACAGGCGTTGGTGGTCATCGGCCGACGGGTACGGAGCCCTTTCCGCGCCCGAGGG
>NZ_BAAAKJ010000105.1:7216-49801 GCF_039527695.1 Kitasatospora putterlickiae | reverse complement strand
CGGTTCACCGGACGGGCCTTCGGCCTCGCTGGCGGTAGCGGTGGGATTCGAACCCACGGTGGAGTTGCCCCCACACACGCTTTCGAGGCGTGCTCCTTTGGCCGCTCGGACACGCTACCGAGGGGAACTCTACCGGACGGGTGGCGCGGGAACGAAATCCGTTCCCGGGGCGGGATCCGCGGCGGGGGCCGGCGGTGCGGTTCAGCGGTGGGCGTCGAAGAAGGCGCGCAGCTGCTCGCCGCACTCGTCGGCGAGGACGCCCCAGATCACCTCGGGCCGGTGGTTGAGCCGCCGGTCGCGCATCACGTCGAAGAGCGAGCCGGCCGCGCCGGCCTTCTCGTCGAGGGCGCCGTAGACCACCCGGTCGATCCGGGAGAGCACGATCGCGCCCGCGCACATCGTGCAGGGCTCCAGGGTGACGACCAGCGTGCAGCCGTTCAGCCGCCAGCCCTCCCGTCGTCCGTCACCACCCTCGCCCGACGCGCTCGGCGCGGCCCCCCCGAGCTTCGCGGCGGCCTCGCGGATGGCGACCACCTCGGCGTGGGCGGTCGGGTCGCCGACGGCCTCGCGTTCGTTGTGGCCGCGGCCGAGGATCTCGCCGTCCGGGCCGAGGACGAGCGCCCCGACCGGGACGTCACCGGTGGCCGGCGCCAGGGCGGCCTCGGCGATGGCGAGGCGCATCGGCGCCGCCCAGCGGTCACGGACCGGGTCGGGGCGGACGGGAGCGGGCAGCGGCGGGATCGGGCGGACGGACTGCATGGCATCCAGTGTCGGGCATGGCGGCGGTCCGGCGTCCGGAGGGAGGACACGGAGCGTTACCGGACGGCCTCCAGGACCTCGCCGCAGCCGAGCGCCTCGGCGATCTCCTCCAGGGCGTCGCCGGGCACCGCGCCCTCGCCGCTGAGCGCGATCAGCTCGTCGGCGGCGAGGCCGAACTCGGTCAGCAGGTGGGCGTCGCCGAGCGGGCCGACCGGGACGCCGCCGCGGCCGTCGCCGTCCTCGTCGTCCTCCTGCTCCTCGGCCTCCGCGTCGTCCTCCAGCTCGGCGACCAGGTTGTCGAGGTCGCCGAACTCGCTCTCGCCGGCCTGGTCCACCAGCTCGTCGGTGAGGACGGAGCCGTAGGAGCTGCGGGCGGCGGCGGCGCCGTCCGACACGAAGATCCGCGGATCCTCCTCACCGTCCACCCGGACGATGGCGAACCAGGCGTCCTCCTGTTCGATGAAGACCAGGACGCTGTCGTCGTCCTGGGTCGCCTCGCGGGCCAGGTCGGCCAGGTCGGAGAGGGCTTCGACGTCGTCGAGCTCCGTCTCGCTGACATCCCACCCGTCCTCGGTGCGAGCAAGCACTGCAGCGAAGTACGCCACCAGGGACACTCCCAAGATCTCGGTCTCGGCTGTCGGCGCTCGCGGGCGGCGCGGAACTGGCCGCCCCCGCGCCAGAGGCGGTCCGCTGTTCGGACCGTCCCATCGGAATCGTGACAGAAAGCACGGCTTTGCGGGGGGTGTTCTGCAGCGCGTCTTTGCAGGTCGTGTCGGAAGGGCCGGCCGCCGGACGGTCTACCGGGACCGGGCGGCGGCGGGCGGGTGAAGGACTCGTGCGGGGCCCGTCAGAACCGGAAGGTTCGCATCCGCATCGCTTCGCGCATCCGGCGCTCCTTGGTCCGCCGGGGCTGCACCCGCTCGCGCAGTTCCCTGGCCTCGGTGAGCTCGCGCAGGAAGACGGCACGACGCCTGCGGCGCTCCGCCTCGGTCTCCGGCCGGTCCGGGGGCGGACCCGTGCGGTCGCCCGACGCGGCCGTGGCCCCGTCCGCCGAGCCGTCCCCGGGGTTCGGGTTGCTCGTCATAGGACGTGACTTTCCCAGATCGGCCGGGTTGATACCACAGGAGGCCGATCCGTCCGGACATTCTCACCACGTCACGGCGAGTCACCGCGCGACCCGCACCCGCCCGGGTCGGCCCGCGGCCCGGCCTGGCACGGCGTGTCGTACGGGCGTCCGGACCCGGGCTAACCTCGACGCATGCGGATCCACGTCGTCGACCACCCCCTGGTCGCCCACAAGCTCTCCACCCTGCGCGACGAGCGCACCGACTCGCCGACCTTCCGTCGCCTGACCGACGAGCTGGTGACCCTCCTCGCGTACGAGGCCACCCGGGACGTCCGCACCGACGCGGTGGAGATCACCACCCCGGTGGCCGTCACCACCGGCACCCGGCTGTCCTACCCGCGTCCGCTGGTGGTGCCGATCCTGCGGGCCGGCCTCGGCATGCTGGACGGCATGACCCGGCTGCTGCCGACCGCCGAGGTCGGCTTCCTGGGCATGGTGCGCAACGAGGAGACCCTGGAGGCCTCCACCTACGCCACCCGGATGCCGGACGACCTCTCCGGCCGCCAGGTGTACGTGCTCGACCCGATGCTGGCCACCGGCGGCACGCTGGTCGCGGCGATCCGGATGCTGATCGAGCGCGGCGCGACCGACGTCACCGCCGTGGTGCTGCTGGCCGCCCCCGAGGGCGTCGCGGTGATGGAGCGCGAGCTGGCCGGTCTGCCGGTCACCGTGGTCACCGCCGCCGTCGACGAGCGGCTGAACGAGAACGGCTACATCGTCCCGGGCCTCGGCGACGCCGGCGACCGGCTGTACGGCACCGCGGGCTGAGTCCCGCTCCGGCCCCGGTACGGGAAAGCCCCCCGGCGCTCCGCCGGGGGGCTTCGTCGTCGTGCGGGCCGGTCAGCAGCTGCCGGTGGTGCTCGGGGCCGGGACCGGCTTGGTGGCCAGGGCCAGCGCGGCGGCGGCCTGGGTCTCGTCCAGCAGCGCGTTGTAGCTGTCGCCGATGACGAAGTCCACGGTGGTGTCGGTGCGGGCGTCGGCGGTGCTGGTCGCGCCCGCGATCACCGAGCCGACCAGGGTGGACGCCCCGGCACCGGCCGGTCCGGCGATCACCTGGGCGGTGCCGGGCACCTTCTTGTCCAGCTCCGCCGGGGCGTTGCCGACCTTGCCGATGGTGAAGCCGCGCTTCTTCAGCTCCTCGGCGGTACGGGCGGCCAGACCGGCCTTGGCGGTGGCGTTGTAGACGTTCACGGTGACCGCCGCCGGCTGCGGGACGGCCGCCGGGTCGATCGGAGCGGCCGCCGAGCCCGGCGCGGTCGGGGTCGCCGCCGGGGCCGGGGCGGCCAGTGGCTTGCCGGACGGGGTGGCGCAGGCCTCGGCGGAGGCGTTCTTCCCCTTGCCGCTGAAGATGTCCCAGAGCTGGAGGCCGCCGAGCCCGATCAGGGCCAGCGCGAGTACCACGCCGATCAGCGCGAGCACCTTGCGGCTCCGTTTCGGCGGGCGGCCCAGCCGGGGGTACGAGTTGCCGGTGATCCGGTACTGCTTCCCCTTCAGGCCTTGGGGAGTCAACATGCTCACGGTTTGTCTCCCCCTCGTGCCAGGGCGGGGATCGGGTGACGGTGGGCGCAGGAACCACGCGAACGCGGTGTCACGCGGACGCGGTCGCGGCCGTAGTCAGCAGATTAGTGCCGGACAGCGGTGAAGGTACTAAACGATCATCATCAGGAGTACGCCGGTACCCGAATGGCGGCACCGCGAACCGCGCCCGGGTACGAACGGACCGCCCCGCGGAAGCAGCCGCGGGGCGGTCCGAACGCGTGCGGGGCCGTTCGGCTGGTCCCCGGTCATTCCATTTCGAGGACACGGGCGTGCAGCACCTGGCGCTGCTGGAGCGCGGCGCGGACCGCGCGGTGCAGTCCGTCCTCCAGGTACAGGTCACCGTGCCACTTCACGACGTGCGCGAAGAGGTCCCCGTAGAAGGTGGAGTCCTCCGCCAGGAGGGTTTCCAGATCCAGTTGTCCCTTGGTGGTCACCAGTTGGTCCAGTCGCACCGGGCGCGGGGCGACGTCCGCCCACTGGCGGGTGCTGGTACGGCCGTGATCCGGGTACGGCCGCCCATTGCCGATGCGCTTGAAGATCACACGGAAAGCCTACCGTTTGGGCGGCGGATGGCGCAGCAGCCGCGACGCCGCCACGCGCACGGGTACGGGCTGCGGGCGGGGGATTGCGGCTGTTTCATGGGAAATGTCGTGTAGGTCCCGCGTGGCAGCCGTCCCTTCGCCGGACCGCCGTACCGCTCTGGAGGGTCGTCCGATGTCCGCTGCCGTTCCGTCCGCCGTCCGGGAGATCGCCGACGGGTACGCCTTCACCGGGCCCGCGCTGGACCTCGGCGCGGTGCTGCTGGACGGCGCCGCGTACGCCGGCGCTCCGGTGCGGGTGCCGCTCGGGGTGCTCAACCGGCACGGCCTGGTGGCCGGGGCCACCGGCACCGGCAAGACCAAGACCCTCCAGCTGATCGCCGAACAGCTCTCCGACCAGGGCGTGCCGGTGTTCCTCGCCGACATCAAGGGCGACGTCTCCGGGGTGGCCGCGCCCGGCGAGCCGGGCGAGCGGACCGCCGCCCGGGCCGCCGAGGTCGGCCAGGACTGGCGGGCCCGGGGCTGCCCCGCCGAGTTCTACGCGCTCGGCGGCCAGGGCACCGGCATCCCGCTGCGGGCGACGGTCACCAGCTTCGGGCCGCTGCTGCTGGCCAAGGTGCTGGAGCTGAACGAGACCCAGGAGGCCTCGCTCGGCCTGGTCTTCCACTACGCCGACCGCCGGGGCCTGGAGCTGTACGACCTCAAGGACCTCACGGCGGTCATCACCTTCCTCACCTCGCCCGAGGGCAAGGAGGAGCTGAAGGGCATCGGCGGGCTCTCAGCCGCCACCGCCGGGGTGATCCTGCGTTCGCTCACCCTGCTGGAGAACGAGGGCGCCGGGGCGTTCTTCGGCGAGCCGGAGTTCGACACCGCCGAGCTGCTGCGGCGGGCCGAGGACGGCCGGGGCGTGGTCTCGGTGCTGGAGCTGCCCGCCGTGCAGGACCGGCCGAGGCTCTTCTCGACCTTCCTGATGTGGCTGCTCGCCGACCTCTACCAGGAGCTGCCCGAGGTCGGGGACCTCGACCGGCCGAAGCTGGTCTTCTTCTTCGACGAGGCGCACCTGCTGTTCAAGGGTGCCTCCAAGGCCTTCCTGGAGGCGATCACCCAGACCGTGCGGCTGATCCGTTCGAAGGGGGTGGGGATCTTCTTCGTCACCCAGACGCCGAAGGACGTGCCGGGGGACGTGCTGGCGCAGCTGGGCAACCGGGTGCAGCACGCGCTGCGGGCGTTCACCCCGGACGACGCCAAGGCGCTCAAGGCGACGGTGTCGACCTTCCCGAAGTCGCCCGCGTACGACCTGGGGGAGGTGCTGACCTCGCTGGGGACGGGCGAGGCGGTGATCACGGTGCTGTCCGAGAAGGGCGCGCCGACGCCGGTCGCGGCGACCAGGCTGCGGGCGCCGCAGTCGCTGATGGGGCCGCTCGATCCGGCGGCGCTGCGGGCGGCGGTGGACGGGTCGGCGCTGGTCGGGAGGTACCGGGACGCGGTCGACCGGGAGTCGGCGTACGAGAAGCTGGCGGCGCGGGCGGCCCGGCCGGAGGCGGAGCCGGTGCCGGAGTCAGTGCCCGAGCCGTCCGGGGAGCCGCGGCGGGAACCGGAGCGACGGGAGAAGGAGGGCGGCGGGCTGCTCGGGTCGTTGCTGAGCAATCCGGCGCTGAAGTCCTTCGCCCGCTCCGCCGGGACGCAGCTCGGGCGGGAGATCTCCCGGAGCCTGTTCGGGACGTCCCGGCGGCGCAGGTGAGCGAAGGGCCGTCCGCGCTCGGACGCCGCCTCGGACGCCCACGCGGCCGCAGCCGGCGCCGTCGGGCTCAGATGCCCAGGTCGTCGAGTTCCTTGAGCAGCGCGGTACCCGGGCCGCTCGGGTTCGCGGCGGTCTTCGGGGTGTCCTTCGGGGCGTCCTTCGGGGCCCGGTCGCCCCGGTTCCGCAGCAGCCAGGCGCCGGCCAGGCCGCCGATCAGCCCGCCCAGGTGGCCCAGCCAGCTGACGCCCTGCGCGCTCGGCAGCACGCCCAGCAGCAGGTACGAGTACACCGCCGCCACGGCCACGCCGATCAGCGTGTCCACCAGGTTGCGGTCGAAGATCCCGCGCAGCACCACGTAGCCGAAGTACCCGTAGACCAACCCGCTGGCCCCCGCCGTCACGGTGTCGGGCCGCTCGAAGAGCCAGACCGTCAGCCCGCTGGACACCACGATCAGCAGCGTCGCCAGCAGGAACCGCTTCATCCCCCGGTAAGCGGCCAGGAAGCCGAACGCGAACAGCGGCCAGGAGTTGGCCTCGATGTGGTCCCAACCGAAGTGCAGCAGCGTGCTGGTGAAGATGTCCGGCAGCTCGTCCAGCCGCCCGGAGCTGATCCCGTACTCGTAGGAGAGCCGGTAGTCGTCGAGCCAGTTCGCCACCTGCACCGCCCAGATGACGGCCAGGGCGCCGAGCATCGTGAACAGCGCGGCGCGGGAGTCGCGGAGCAGACGGGCGAATCGCGGGGACATAACCCGACTGTAGGGCCGGAGTGGACGGTTGGTCACCCCACTAAGGTGAATCCTGTGCGTCCTGTCCGACGGCCCGAACCGGGGCCCGGGCAGCCCCTTTCCCGCCGTGCCGAGAGGTGACCCTCCATGAGTGTGCGTCCGCCGCTGCCGTACGAGTTCCTGCCGCAGGTGCCGTCCTTCCCGCTGACCAGCGAGGACATCACCGAGGGTGGGACGCTGGCCAAGGAGTTCGTCCACGGCGGGGACAACGTCTCGCCGCAGCTGGCCTGGTCCGGACTGCCGGAGGGGACCCGCTCGATCGCCGTCACCTGCTACGACCCGGACGCGCCGACCGGCTCCGGCTGGTGGCACTGGCTCGCCCTCAACCTGCCGGCCGACACCGCCGGGCTGGCGCGGGGCGCCGGGGCCTCCGACGCCGACCTGCCGGGGGAGCGCTCGTTCCACGCCCGCAACGACTTCCCCGGCAACAAGTACGACGGCGCCGCCCCGCCGCCCGGCCCGGCCCACCGCTACGCCTTCGCGGTGCACGCCCTCGACGTGGACGCGCTGGACGTCGCCGCCGACACCCCGCCGGCCCAGGTCGGCTTCAACATCACCTTCCACACCCTGGCCCGCGCCGTCATCACCGCCGAGTACGGGGTCTGACCCGCGTGCCGGCCGCTCCGACCGCCGAGGTCTGGCGACTGCCGGAGCAGGACGTCAGGGCCGGCCGTCGGGCGGTGGCCTGGACGGTCGGTCCGGACGGCGGGCTCGCGGTGCTGCTGGTGGACGGCGGGCGGGCCGGGTTCGTGCTGCCGCCGTTCGACGGGGAGTTGGTCACGCTGACCGACCGGGGCGAGCGGCGGCGGCCGCTCGCCCAGGTGCCGGTCCAGCCCGGGCATCTGGCGCTGCTGCCCGGCCACCGGGTGCTGGTCGCCGCACACCGCGCGGGTCGGGGGGACGACGACGCGGCGCCGAACGCGGTCGTCCTCGACGGCGAGGGACGGCCGGTCCGTGACCTCTCGCTCGGTGACGACCTCCTGGCGCTCACCACCGACCGCGACGGCCGGGTCTGGATGGCCTTCGGGGACGAGGGCGTCTACGGCGACCACCCCCTGGCCCGCCCCGGACTGGTCGGGACCGACGCCGGCGGGCGGGTGGTCTGGCGGCCGGGCAAGGGCGAGTTGCCCGAATGGCCGCTGGAGGGCCTGGCCGCGGCGACCGAGGGCGAGGCGGCCTGGCTGGCCTGGTACTCGGAGGACCTGACCGGCTTCCTCACCCGGATCGACCCGGCCGCCGGGACCTCGCGCAGCGTGCCGTCCCCGTTCAGGGAACCGCTGGGCTTCGCGATCACCGGCGACCGGGGTGTCTTCCTCACCCGGGGCGGCGAGTTGGCCTGGTACGGGCGGACGGCCGGCGGCCGGTGGACGGAGCGGCGGCGCGGTGTGCCGCCGCTCGCCGGGGAGCTCGACCAGGAGCGCGCGTTCGGTCGGGACGGTGTGCTGTGGTTCCGGGCGGGCAACGCCTGGTGCCGGGTGGAGGCCTGAGCCGATCGTCAGCCGGCGGCGCGGGTGGCGCGGCCGGCGAGGTCGTGGAGGCGGGTGCGCATCTCGGGCGGTGAGTGGACCTCGAATTCGCAGCCGAGCATGAGCAGCCGTACGGCCAGCCAGTCGAGGGCGTCGGTGCGCGAGCGGAAGCGGCAGCTGTGCTCGTCGAGCGGCTCGATCTCGTCGGCGTCGCCGTAGCCGCCCAGCCGGTGGCGGGCCTCGTCGGCGGGCAGGTGGAGGGTGGCCTCCAGGGTCGGGGTGGGGGACTGCCGGCGGAGCTTGCCCGCGACGTACGCGGCGGCGTCCTCGGCGGGGAGCGGGCGCGGGGTGAAGCGGGCGCCGGTGGCGAAGGGCTCGCTGATCCGGTCCACCCGGAACAGCCGCCAGTCGTCCCGGTCGAGGTCGAATCCGACCAGGTACCAGCGGCGGCCGGCCGAGACCAGCCGGTCCGGTTCGACCTGGCGCCGGGTCCGGGCGCCGTCGCCGGCCCGGTAGCCGAAGCGCAGGCGCTCGCGGTTGGCGACGGCGCCCGCCAGCACGGTGAGGTCCTCCGGGTCGACGGTCGGGCCGTCCCCGGCGAGCAGCGGGAGGGTGGCCCGGTCGAGGGTGGCGACCCGGTGCCGGAGCCGGCCGGGCAGTACCTGGAGCAGTTTGCCGAGGGCGCGCACCGAGGCCTCCTCGATGCCGACCACGGCGTGCCCGGCCGCCGTCCGCAGGCCGACCGCGATGGCCACGGCCTCCTCGTCGTCGAGCAGCAGCGGCGGCATCGCGGTGCCCGCGACCAGCCGGTAGCCGCCGACCGGGCCCATGGTGGCCTCGACCGGGTAGCCGAGGTCGCGGAGCCGGTCGATGTCGCGGCGGATGGTGCGCGGACTGACCTGGAGCCGGTCGGCGAGCTCGCTGCCGGGCCACTCGCGCGGGGTCTGGAGGAGGGAGAGCAGGCTGAGGAGTCGTGCCGGGGTGTCCGTCATGGGATCCAGGGTGCCGGAAGTGGCGGTCAGGACCTGACCTAGATGCCCCGTAACCTCGTCGACGTGCTGATGAGGAACGGCGACGAGGAGCGTGTGGTGGGCAGGGACAAGACGGGGGATCCGGTGGCGGACCGGCGGAGGTGGATCGCGCTGGCGATCGTGATGACGGCCTCGTTCATGGACCTGGTGGACGTCACGATCGTGAACATCGCGATCCCGAGCATCCAGGAGTCCACGGGCGCGTCGTTCTCCGCCGTGCAGTGGGTGACCGGTGGGTACGCGCTGGCCTTCGCGATCGGCTTGATCACCGGTGGCCGGTTGGGTGACATCTACGGCCGCAAGCGACTGTTCCTGATCGGCATAGCCGGTTTCACGTTCGCTTCGGCGCTGTGCGGTTTCGCGGGCGGCTCCGAGATGCTGGTCGCGATGCGGATCCTGCAGGGCGGCACGGCGGCCCTGATGGTGCCGCAGGTGCTGTCGATCGTGCACGCGACCTTCCCGGCGGAGGAACGCGGCAAGGTGTTCGGCCTGTTCGGCGCGGTGGTCGGGCTCGGCGCGGTCAGCGGACCGCTGATCGGCGCGCTGCTGACCGAGTGGGACGTGCTCGGCCTCGGCTGGCGCCCGATCTTCCTGATCAACCTGCCGGTCGGGATCGCCGGCCTGCTGCTCGGCCGGGTCTACATCGGCGAGTCGAAGGCCGAGCGGGCCCTGCGGCTCGACCTGCCGGGCGTCCTGCTGGCCAGCGCCGCACTGCTGATGCTGATCTACCCGCTGACCCACGGCCGGGAGGCCGGCTGGCCGCTCTGGGGCCACCTGGTGATGGCCGGCAGCCTGCCGGTGTTCGCGCTGTTCGTCGCCTACGAGCGGGTGAAGACCCGGCGGGACGGATCGCCGCTGGTGGAGCTCTCGCTGTTCCGGGTGAAGTCGTTCGCGGCGGGCATCGGCGTCCAGCTGACCTTCGGCGTGGTCTCCGGGATCTTCTTCCTGGTCTGGACCCTCTACATGCAACTGGGCCTCGGCTGGAGCCCGCTGAAGGCCGGGGCGACCGGCATCCCGTTCTCGATCGCCGTGTCGACGGCGGCCGGCGTCTCCGTGCAGAAGCTGGTCCCCCGGTTCGGGCGCAAGGTGCTCCAGGCGGGCGCGCTGGTGATGGCGCTCGGCGTGCTCGTCTACATCGCCGAGGCGCACCGGTACGGCGCCGGCATCGCGCCCTGGCAGATGGCGCTGCCGCTGGTGGTGATGGGCCTCGGGATGGGCCTGATCGTCGCGCCGATCACGAACGCGGTGCTGGCGGAGGTGCCGAGGGAGCACGCGGGTTCGGCGTCCGGACTGATCAACACGGTGAACCAGGTGGGCCTGGCGCTCGGGCTGGGCCTGGTGTCGGTGGCGTTCTTCGGCGAGGTGCCGGCCGGGGCGGTGGCCGGCGAGCCGTTCATCGGGGCGTTCCAGCACGCGATGTGGTGGGTGCTGGGGGTGCTCGGGGTGGTGTTCCTGCTGATGTTCGCGCTGCCCGGCCGGCGGAAGGCGGCGGTCGCCGGGGCCGTGGCGGAGAAGGCCGAGCGGGAACCGGTCCTGGTGTAGCCCCCTCGGTGACGGACGTCCGGCCCCGGTCGCGCGACACGCGCGGCCGGTGCCGGACCCTCAGGCGCGGACCTTGGTCTTCGCCCGGGCGTCCTTCGCGGCCTTCTCCTCCTTGGCGGCGCGCTTCACCTCCTGCTTGGTGGCGCGCACCTGCTCCAGCGACTCCGGCCCGGTGATGTCCGCGACCGAGCGGAACGACCCCTCGTCGCCGTACAGCCCGGCCGCCTCCCGCCAGCCCGCCGGCCGCACGCCGTACTGCTTGCCGAGCAGCGCGAGGAAGATCTGCGACTTCTGCTTCCCGAACCCCGGAAGGGCGTTGAGCCGGCTGAGCAGTTCGCGCCCGGTCGCGACGTCCTTCCACAGCGCGCCCGCGTCCCCGTCGTACTGCGCCACCAGGAACTGGCAGAGCTGCTGCACCCGCTTCGCCATCGCCGCCGGGTACCGGTGCACGGCGGGCTTCTCGCACAACAGCGCGACGAACTCCTCCGGGTTGTAGGTCGCGATCTCATGCGCGTCGAGGTCCTCGTGCCCCAGCCGCCGCGCGATCGTGAGCGGGCCGGTGAACGCCCACTCCATGGGCACCTGCTGGTCCAACAGCATCCCGACGAGCGCGGCGAGCGGGCTCCGCCCGAGCAGCTCGTCTGCCTCGGGCTGCTGTGCGAGCCGCACGGTGACGTTCATGGGGATGACCTCCTCGGAGCGTGGACTCGGGTCGCGCCCAGTCTGCTGGACGGGCGCTGAGGGGGCCGCGTCAACACGCCATGACCCGGTGATTCCTTGGAACCAAGGGGTGGTTCGTCGGCAGAGTGTGTGGAGGTGCGGCGTGGCTACTCCAGGCCGAGGGTCAGGTGGGGGTAGCCGAGGTGGACGCGGGGGCCGAGGGCGGCGTCCAGGGTGCTGATGAAGGCCTCCAGGCGGGCGGTGGCCTGGGGGACGGTGTCGGCGTCGCCCTTGAACTCGAACTCGACGAAGTCGCCGAGGCCGGCCACGGTGTCGAAGGCGACGGCGATTCCGTCGAGGTGCCACTCCTCGCGGGTCTTGTCGACGACGGTCAGCTCGGTGAAGTCGAGTGAGTCGAGCAGCCGCCGGACGGCCTCGGCGTCGGCGACGGCGCTCTCGTACTCGTCGCAGTGCGTCTTGACCGGTGACGCGATCGGGTGGAAGCGCTTGAAGTTGACCGACGCCGCCCCGTCCTCGACCCGGACGCGCAGCCATTCGGAGACCACCTCGTTGTCGAGGAAGTCCCGGTGCGGGGCGTTGTAGTACGTGTCGACCTGCCGCGCCGGCCGTCCCGGCGTGGCGCCGAGGGCGGTCAGCCGGGCCTTCAACTCGGCTGCGGGGCTGAGGAGTCGGAACTTCTGCTCGACCTCGGTGTACTTCACGGCGGGTGCTCCCCTGGGTGGAACGTTGATCGGGTTCGACGTTCGAGGCTATTCGATCGCGGTGACCGGGGCCGTGAATTCGGATCGGCGGTCAACTCGGTTTGTCCGCAAGGCGAGTAGCCAATTTGTCGGCACGGCGGAAAAGAGGAAACGGGAAACGCCCGCAATCCCCGTTCGGCCTGGCGGTGTGCGTGTCACCATTCTCGGCGGAGGCAGGGGAGAGTCCGCTTCCGGTCCCGGATGGCGACAGGTGGCCGGACGGTTCGAGGAGGGGGTTGGCATGCGCACGTCCAATTCGCCCGCGAGTGGTTTCGGTCCCGAGCTGCGCAGACGGCGGCTGGCGGCCGGACTGACGCTCACCCGGCTCGCCGAAATGCTCAATTACAGCAAGGGCCACCTCAGCAAGATCGAGCGCGGGCACAAGGCCCCGCCGCCCGACCTGGCCCGCCGCTGCGACGCCCAACTGGGCGCCGGCGGCGAGCTGGAGAGACTGGCGCCGCCCGAAACGGCCGCCGGGCGCGGAACGGGGGCGGGCGCGGTCGCGGACGACGAGGAGTCGGTGCTGCTGCGGGTCGACCGCGACGGCGTCCGCTGGCCCGGCGGTGGGCTCGGCAGCGGGCTCGGGCGGCGTCAACTGCTCACCGCCGCCGGTGTGGTGGGGGCGGTCGGAGTGGTCGGGGCGGGGCGGGCGGAGGCTCAGGAGGCGGCCCAGGGGACACCCCGGCCGGACGCCTCGCCGGCGGAGATCTTCCGCGCCCAGTTCGACCACATGCGCCTGCTCGGCCAGAGCACCGACCCCGCCCTGCTGCTGCCGATGCTCACCGTGCAGACCCACACCCTGCGCGAACTCGCCCTCCAGGCCGACGCGGTGGCCCGCGTCCGGCTGCTCGGACTGGCCGCGCGGTACGCCGAGTTCGCCGGCTGGATGGCCCAGGAGGCGGGCGACGACCCGTCCGCGCTCTGGTGGACCGCCCGCGCCGTCGAGCTGGCCGAGGGCGGCGACGACCGGGACCTCGGCTCGTACACCCTGGTCCGCCGCGCGCTGGTCACCTTCTACGCGGGCGACGCCGCCGCCACCGTCGGCCTGGTCGACCCCGTGGTCCGGGACGGTCGGCTGCCGCCGCGCATCCGCGGCCTCGCCGCCCAGCGGGAGGCCCAGGGGCACGCCCTGGCCGGTGACCACACGGCCAGCCTGCGCAGTCTCGACCGGGCGCGCGAGCTGCTCGCCCGGTCCGCCGCCGACGGGGGTGACGGGGGTGACGGGGGTGACGGGGAGCCGGTGCTGGGCAGCGGCAACCTCGCCGACCCCGCCGCCATGGTCACCGGCTGGTGCCTCTACGACCTCGGCCGCCCCGACCGGGCCGCCGAGGTGCTCGACCGCGAGTGCGCCGCCATCCCCGCGCACGCGGTGCGCACCCGCGCCCGGTACGGCCTGCGGCGCGCCCTCGCCCATGCGGCGGCCGGCGAGGTCGAGCACGCCTGCGCGCTCGCCGCCGACCTGCTCGCGCTGGTCCCCGGACTGCGGTCGGCGACGATCGCGACCGACGTCGCCCGGCTGGACCGCGAGCTGTCCCGGTTCCGGGCCAACCAGGCGGTGCGCGGCCTCCAGCCCGCGCTCGCCGCCGCGCTCCACCCCGGGTCCTGAGGACCCCGCCGTCGCGCTTCCCCGGCGCCGACCCGTCCGGCCGTCCACCGGCACCCACTCACCGGAGAGGTGATTCCGCCATGCCCGACATCTTCGTGAACTACCGCAGCAGCGACGAGGACACCGGCGCCGCCCTGATCGAACGCGAGCTCTCCCGGCGGTTCGGCAGCGAGCGGGTGTTCCGCGCCAGCAAGTCGATCAAGGTCGGCCGCCGCTTCCCGCAGGAGCTCCTGACCGCCGTGCGCCGCAGCAGCGTGCTGGTCGCCGTGATCGGCGAGCGCTGGGCCGACGCCCGCACCGCCGACGGCTCCCGGGCGCTGGACGACCCGGAGGACTGGACCCGGCGGGAGATCGTCGAGGCCTTCGAGAGCGGCGCCCTCGTCGTCCCGGTGCTGATCGGCCGGGCCACCCGGCTCAACCGGTACGACCTGCCGCCCGAGCTGGCCGAGTTGGCCGACTGCCAGTACCGCCGGCTGGACACCCGCAACGCGGAGGGCGACCTCGCCCGGATCGGCGACGACCTCGCCGAGGCGGTCCCCAGGCTCGCCGAGGCGGAGCGCGAGATCGCCCGCAGCGCGGAGGCGGTCGGCGAGGCCGGCGACCGGGCGAACGCCGGGTTCGGCCGGCCCCGGAACTCCACGCACCGGCAGAGCGGCGGGATCGGCCCGGTCGGCGGCGACGTCGGCACCTTCATCGGCAACGCCAGCGGCCCGGTGAACACCGGCAACGGCTCGCAGGACCTGCGCGGCGGCGTGCACTTCAACGGTGACGGCGGCAACTACGTCGAGCGGGGAACGGCGCAGCAGTGGTTCGGCGCCCGTCGGACCGGCCGCGAGGACCGCGACCGGTGACGGAGGGCACGGCCGGCACGGGCGGCACCTGGATCGACGAGGCCCGGGGGCCGACCAACACCGGGCCGGGGCCCCAGTACGTCCTCTACGGCGCCGCCGGACTCCCGGCGCCCCGGCCCAGGGTGGACCCGGCCCGGGTGGCCCTGGAACACCGCCGTTGGCTGCGGGGGCGGTTCGTCCCGCCGCCCGGCTTCGGTGAGGCGCAGAAGCGGCTGGAACGGCCCGGCACGACCGTCCTGCTCACCGGACCCCCGGGCAGCGGGCGGCGAACGGCCGCGGTGATGCTGCTGCACCGGGTGGAGGGAACGACGACGTCGTTCGTCGAACTCTCCTTCTCCCCCAATGACGAGGACGGCACGGCCCCGGAGGCGGGCCACCGGCTGCTGCTGGACCTCTCCGGCATCTCCGAGGAGGACTACGAGGCGACCCAGCGCCACCTGTACGGCTACTGGGCCAGGGTGGAGCAGGCCGGCGCCCGCATGGTCGTCGTCCTGCCGTCGGGCGGCGGCCAGGAACCGCTGCCCGACCTCCAGCAGCTGGTGGTCGGCATCGGGCGGCCGAGGGAACTGGCGGTGCTCCGCAGGCACTTGGCGGGAACCCAGGTGTGGTTGGCGCCGGAGGAGCTGCGCGGACCCGAACTCACGGAGCACCTGCGCGACTTCGCGATGCGTGACGTGCGGCGCTTCGCGGGCTTCGTGGCCCAGGCGAAGACGGACGAGCCGACCGGGGCGCCCGCCGGGTGGATCGGCCGGGCGCTGGGCGCACTCAGCGACCGTGCCGGGGAGGTGGCGCTGCGGGTCGCCGCCCTGGAGTCGGGCCCGCAGCGCGCGCTGCTGCTCGCGGCCGCCATGCTGGCCGGCGCCCCGGCGGACGCGGTCTTCCACCACGCCGAGCGGCTGCTCGGCCTCGTCCCGCACACCCCGGACGAGAAGCCGCTGCTGGAGCGGGCCGACCTGGCCGAGCGGCTGAAGGCGCTGCCGTCCCTGGAGGTCGACGGGCGCGGCCGGATCCGGTTCGTCGGGCTGGCGTACGACGCGGCCGTCCGCACGCACTTCTGGACGTACTTCCCCGGGCTGCGGGAGGGGCTCGGCCGGTGGGTGGAGGACGCCGTGCGCGCGCCGCACCCCGCGCTGGGGACGGCGGACCGGCGGCTGCTGGTCGAACGCTTCACCGAACAGAGCCTGCGGGCCGCCGACTGGCGGGTGCTGCACGCGCTCGCGGGCACGTGGGCCGCGGATCCCCGCCGGGCGGACGAGGCGATGACGGTGCTCCGGCTCGGCCTCGAACACGAGCGGTACGGTGCGGGCTTCCGGTCCAGGATCTACGAGTGGGCGATCGGACAGGTGTCTCCGGCGCTGGCCACCGTGCTGGCCCGGGCCTGTGGCGAGGTCATGGCCCGCGGGCACCCGGACCAGGCCCTGGTCCGGCTGCACCACCTCGCGCGCCGCACCGGTCGCGACGGCCCGGCGGACGTGGCGCAGGCCCTGTACGAACTCGTGCGCCGGGACCGGCGGTTGTACCTGAAGCTGCTCGCCCGGTTCTGGGACGGGCTGGCCTCCGGGCGCGACGCGGCGGCCGACGTCCGGCTCTTCCTGGAGCTGGTGGGCGAGCCGCCGCCCCGGCAGGCGGTGCCGGACGACGCGCTGGCCACCACCTGGGCCAAGGTCCTGGCGGTGGCCGGGCGGGAGCGGTGGGCGGAGGCGGTGCACCGGTGGCTGACGGTGGCCCGGGCCGAGCCGCGGGCGGGCGAGCGCCTGCTGGACGTGCTGGTCGAGGCCGCCGAGGCGCGGCCGGAGCGGTTGACCGCGCTGTACCTGACCGCGCACGCGTGGGCGGTCGACGGGCCCCCGGACGAGCGCTCCGCGCGGGCCGGGGTGGCGGCGCGGTTCTGGCGGAGGATCGACATCGCGCAGGGCATCGAGCCGGACGAGGAGCCGGTCCGGGTGCCGCGCGCCGAGGAGGGGACCAGGTGAGCTCCATGGAACAGACGCGTACGGCGGCGGCGGCCGTCGCCGCGGGGGCGGTGCCCGTCGCGCTGGGGCTGGCGATGGGATGGCCGGCCCCGGTCTGGGCGCCGGCGGGCGCCGCGGTGGTGGCGCTGGTACTGCTGGTCTCGGCGACCCGGGTGCGGCCCGCGCCCGGGCCTTCGCCGGTCCCGGCGGCGGCACCGCCGCCCGTCCCGGATCCGGATCCGCAGCCGCCCGTCGAGCCCCCGTACCGGCGGACCTCGGTGACGGGGGTGGCGCTGCCCAGCGCGGTGCCGGACTACGACTTCCTCTTCTCCGCGACGGTGTGGTGGCGGGAGGTGGCCCCCCGGGGCGGCGTCGCCCACGCCGCGCCGGGCAGCCTGGCGATCGAGGCGGTGCTGGCCCGCGCCAGGGCGGTCACCGAGCAGGAGCACCCCGGGCGGCCGGAGTTGGTGCGGCACCGGCTGGACGGCGTCCTCGGCACGCCGAGCCCGGACACCTCCGGGATCGTGGTGGCGATGGCCGAGGGGGTGGGCCTGGGGCTGTCGGCGGCGGACCGTGAGCGGCTGGACCGGCTCTCGGAGGTGCGCAAGGCGGAGGAGGTCTGGGAGCACGAGCGCCGCCACGAGCGGAGCAGGCGCGCCTACCTCGGTGAGGACGTGCTCAAGTCGCCCGGCAGCGCGGTGGTGTGGTGGCTGGCGCGGAACGAGGAGGAGGTGCGCGAGGCGGTCGACATGATCGGCCCCCTGGCGCGGCTCGCGGCGGCGGCCAACGACGAGGCGGTGGACGCGCTGTACGCGTACCCGGCGGCCGGGGCCCCGTTCCTGGACCGCGTCGTACCGGCGATGGCGGCGGGGGGCGGTGCGGCGGAGGCGGACGAGCGGGGGCCTTCGGTCGTCGGACCGCTGAACAGCCTGATGCGCGACATCCGGCTCCAGGGGGCCGACGCGCGCACGGTCTACGCGCACCGGGTGGCCCGGATCACCGAGGCGGCCGGCCGGCCCGAGGAGGCGGCCCGGATCCAGGAGAGCCTGGTGGAGGACGCGGTCCCGGCGGAGGACCCCGACGGGGTGCCGGGGCGGCGGGGGTTCGTGGTGGGCCCGGTGCGGCCGCTGGGTGCGGGCGAGTCGGAGCCCGGGCCGGTCACCTCGGCGTGGGAGGTGCTGCGCGGGCCGGTGAACGGGGATCCGCGGGGGGCGGGGGCCTCGCCCGAGGAAGGGTGGGGTGGGGCCGACCAGTCGCACTAGTGATCTAGCCGAGGGCGGCGAACTGGGCAGGTGTTCGAGTGGACTGACCTATCTCATATGACTGTTCCGTTTCTCCGGCTGAGATCGTTGAACTCGGGTAAAGCTGAGTCGGCCTTGTCGACGCGCCCAGAAAGGCTCGCCCGGTGTCCCAGCCGTTCGAACTGCCGTCCTTCTACGTGCCGCACCCCGCGCGGCTCAACCCGCACCTCGACGAGGCCCGGGCCCATTCCTCCGAATGGGCCCGGGACATGGGCATGCTGGAGGGATCGGGGGTCTGGACCCGGGCGGACCTGGACGCCCACGACTACGGGCTGCTCTGCGCGTACACCCACCCGGACGCGTCGGCGGAGGCGCTGTCCCTGGTCACCGACTGGTACGTCTGGGTGTTCTTCTTCGACGACCACTTCCTGGAGGTCTTCAAGCGCACCAACGACCGGGAGGGCGGCAAGGCGTACCTGGACCGGCTGCCGCTGTTCATGCCGGCCGACCCGGACGCGGCCGTGCCCGAGCCGACCAACCCGGTCGAGGCCGGGCTGGCGGACCTGTGGCGGCGCACCGTGCCGGTGATGGGCGAGGACTGGCGGGTGCGGTTCGCGGAGAGCACCCGCAACCTGCTCAACGAGTCGCTCTGGGAGCTCGCCAACATCAACGCCGGCCGGGTCGCCAACCCCGTCGAGTACATCGAGATGCGCCGCAAGGTGGGCGGCGCGCCCTGGTCGGCCGGGCTGATCGAGTACGCGGCCGCGGCGGAGGTGCCGGCGGCGGTGTCCGGATCGCGGCCGCTACGGGTGCTGATGGACGCCTTCTCGGACGCCGTCCACCTGCGCAACGACCTGTTCTCGTACCAGCGCGAGGTCGAGGACGAGGGCGAACTCAGCAACGGCGTCCTGGTGCTGGAGAGGTTCCTGGAGTGCACCACGCAGGAGGCGGCCGAGTCCGTCAACGACCTGCTCACCTCGCGCCTCCAGCAGTTCGAGAACACCGTCGTCACCGAGCTGCCGCAGCTGTTCGCGGACACCGGGCTGGACCCGGACGGCTGCGCCCGGGTGCTGGCCTACGTCAAGGGGCTGCAGGACTGGCAGGCCGGCGGGCACGAGTGGCACATGCGCTCCAGCCGGTACATGAACGGCGGCGGGGCGGCGGCGGGCGCGGCCACCTGGTGGGACCCGTTCGCGATCGGCGGGGTGGGGACGTCGGCGCTGGACGTCCTGAAGTCGGGCGGGGCGCTGGACGACCTGGCCGGTGAGCTGGGCTCGTTGAGCCGGTCCGGGCCGGTGACGGCGGCCTGGGCGCCGACGGTCGGGGAGTCGCCGGTGGCCGGGCTGCTGGAGGCGCTCAGGGCGGCGACGGCGGGCCGGGGCGCGTCGTTGGAGTCGCCGGGGACCGGCCCGGTCGGGGGTTCGCGCGGGGACGTCGACCCCGGGGTGCGGCGGGCGCGCTCGCACGCGCACGTGCCGTTCCAGGCCGTCGGGCCGTCCCGGCTGCCGGAGTTCCGGCTGCCGTTCACGGTCGAGCTGAACCCCTGCCTGGAGGCCTCCCGGCTGCACACCCTCGAATGGGCGGGCCGGATCGGGCTGCTGGAGACCCGGCCGGACGATCCCAGCGCGGGGGTGTGGACCGCCGAGCGCATGGCCGACTACGACCTGGCGCTCTGCGCGGCCGGCATCCACCCGGACGCCTCCGCCGACCAGCTCGACCTCACCACCGACTGGCTGGCCTGGGGCACGTACGCGGACGACTACTTCCCGGCGGCGTTCGGCCGGACCGGCGACCTGGCGGGCGCCAAGGCGGTGCACGCGCGCTTCCGGCTGTTCATGCCGGTCGACGGCGAGCCGGCCGCGGAGCCGCTCACCGCGCTGGAGCGCGGGCTGGCGGACCTCTGGGAGCGGACCGCCGGACCGATGACCGCCGAGGCGCGCGGGAGGTTCCGCGAGGCCGTCGAGAAGATGACGCTGAGCTGGATCTGGGAGCTGAACAACCAGGTGCAGAACCGGATCCCCGATCCGGTCGACTACCTGGAGATGCGCCGCTCCACCTTCGGCTCCGACCTCACCATGAGCCTGTCCCGGCTGGCGCACGGGAACGTGGTGCCGCCCGAGGTGTACGTCAGCGGTCCGATGCGCTCGCTGGAGAACGCGGCCGCCGACTACGCCTGCCTGATGAACGACCTGTTCTCGTACCAGAAGGAGGTCGAGTACGAGGGCGAGGTGCACAACGCCGCCCTGGTGGTGCAGAACTTCTTCACCTGCGACTACCCGGCGGCGGTGCGGATCGTCGACGACCTCATGCACGCGCGGCTCGACCAGTTCCGGCACGTGGTGGCCGAGGAGTTCCCGGTGCTGTTCGAGGACTTCGGGCTGGACGGGCCGGCTCGGGCGGTGCTCGCCGGGTACGTCGGGGAGCTGGAGAACTGGCTCGCCGGGATCCTGATCTGGCACCGGGGCTGCCTGCGGTACCGGGAGGAGGACCTGCTGCGGCACTTCGGGCGGGAGGCGGCCGGGGTGCCGGGCACCGTCGCGGAGGAGGCCGTCGAGCCGGGCGGCGGGGTGCTGGGCGCCCTGCTGGTGCGGCCGACCGGGCTGGGGACGTCGGCGGCCACGGTGGCGGGCGCGGTCGGCACGGTGGGCGTGGCCGGGTAGCGGGCCGCCGGGGTGTGCGGCGGTCCGCCGGGGGTTCCGGCCCCGACCGGCCGCCGCCTTCCGCTGTGCGCGCGCGGACGGGCGGGGGACTGACTAGGGTGGCGAATCGGGACAAAACGTCACACGAGAGGGCTTCGTCATGGTTGCGCTACCCGAGGGGACGCCCTGCTGGGCCGACGCGATGTTCGCCGACCTGGAGGGCGCCAAGGCCTTCTACGGCGATGTGCTCGGCTGGACCTTCGGCGAGTCCTCGACCGAGTACGGCAGCTACACCCAGGCCTACTCCGACGGCAGGGCGGTCGCCGCGATCGTCCCGCCGATGCCGAACCAGGAGGGCGCGGTGACCTCCGCCTGGTGCCTCTACCTGGCCTCGCCCGACGCCGCCGGCACCGCCGAGAAGATCCGCGGCAACGGCGGCGAGGTGCTGATGGGCCCGATGACGGTCGGCGAGTTCGGCTCGATGGTGATCGCCAAGGACCCGGCGGGCGTCGTCTTCGGCGTCTGGCAGGCCGGCACCCACGAGGGCTTCGAGAAGCAGGGCGCGCCGGGCGCGTACACCTGGGCCGAGGTGGTCACCCGCGACGGGGGCGCCGCGGACGGCTTCTTCCCCGCCGTCTTCCCGTACGCCGTGAAGCGGATGGAGTCCGGAGAGGTCGACTACAAGATCTACAGCGTCCGGGAGCAGCCGGTGCTGGGCCGGATGCAGGCGGGCCCGCGGGACCTGCCGCCCGAGGCGCCGAACTACCTCAGCGTGTACTTCGCGGTGGACGACTGCGACACCACCGTCGCCAGGATCACCGAGCGGGGCGGGAAGCTGTACTTCGGGCCGATGGACAGCCCGTTCGGCCGGTTCGCGGCCGTCGGCGACCCGCAGGGGGCGGCGTTCGGCGTGATCGACCTCGGGAGGACGGCGGGGGACGTGCCGGCCATGGCGGCGGAGTGACCTCCGGCGGCACGGCGCTGCACGGGGAGCGGGCGGACCTGCTGCAGACGCTGGACAGGCACCGGGGCTTCCTGCGGTACACCGTCCGCGACCTCACCGACGAGCAGGCCGCCCGGCGCGGCACGGTCAGCGAACTGTGCCTGGGCGGGCTGATCAAGCACGTCAGCGGGACGGAGGCGCGCTGGATGCGGTTCGCCGTCGGCGGCGCGGCGGCGATGGAGGCCGAGCCGGTCGACTGGGCGGGGCAGTTCCGGATGGCCGAGGGGGAGACCCTGGCCGGGCTGCTCGCCGCCTACGAGCGGGTGGCCGCCGAGACGGACGCGCTGGTGGCGAGCCTGCCGGACCTCGACCGGGCCCACGCGCTGCCGGCGGCGCCGTGGTTCGAGCCCGGGGCCGCCTGGTCGGTCCGGCGGGTGCTGCTGCACGTCATCGCCGAGACGGCGCAGCACGCCGGGCACGCCGACATCATCCGGGAGGCGCTGGACGGGGCGAAGACGATGGGCTGAGGCCGGGGCGGGAGCGGAGCGCGACGCGGGGCGGCTCGTACACGGCGCGGTCGCCGCGGGGATCAGTCGCCGGTCAGGTACCGGCGGCCCGGGATCTGCTCGAAGATCAGATTGGTCCGGGTCTGCGCCACCGCGGGGTGGGTGGTCAGGTGGTCCACGACGAAGTCGCGCAGCTCCTCCGGGCCGGCCACCCCGACGTGCAGCAGGTAGTCGTCGGACCCGGCCATGTGGAACACCGCCAGCACGCCCGGCAGATCGGGGGCGCTGCTCCGGAAGCTCTCGATCCGCTCGCGGGTGTGCGCCCGGAGCCGGACCGAGATCATCGCCTGCAGCGGCAGCCCGATGGCGGCGGGGTCTATCTCCGCCCGGAAGGCGCGGACGATGCCGCGGTCGCGCAGCGCGCGGACCCGCGCCAGACAGGTCGAGGGGGCGATGCCCACGGCCTCGGCGAGCGCGTTGTTCGGCGTGCGGGCGTTCTCGGCGAGGACGCGCAGGATCGCGCGGTCGGTGTCGTCGACGGGCGCCCGGTGGGCCTGCGGAAAATTCGGCACGCCGCTCAGAGTCCCCGACCGTGCCGCAGATCCGCAAGGCGGGCACGGGTGATTCCGAATCTTCTGCGGAAGACTTTCGCGCGGGCGGTCGAAAGTTCCATCCTGGCGGACGAGCGGCCCCGGTCGCCCCCGTCCCCAGCGAACCCGGAGCGCCGCGCCCATGAGCCCCACGACCGTCCACGCCGCCCCGGCGCACATCGACGCGGCGCCCGAGAGCGGGGACTTCGCGATACCCGCCGAGGGACTCACCGACGGCGAGCGGCTGCGCGCCCTCGACCGGATGGACGGGTACCTGACGCGCAAGCGCCGGCACCTGGTCGGCTACCAGGCCACCCAGGAACTCGCGGGCAGCGCCCTCGACCTGGCCCGCTTCATGCTGAGCAACATCAACAACCTCGGCGACCCGTTCCAGAGCGGCGGCTACAAGCCGAACACCAAGGTCGTCGAACGCGCCGTGCTCGACTACTACGCGCGCCTCTGGCACGCCGGGCGCCCGTACGACCCGGCCGACCCCGAGTCGTACTGGGGCTACATGCTCTCCATGGGCTCGACCGAGGGCAACATGTACGCCCTCTGGAACGCCCGCGACTACCTGACCCGCCCCGGCGCGCCCCGCCCGGTGGCGTTCTACTCGGAGGACACCCACTACTCCTTCGCCAAGGCCGTCCGGGTGCTGGGCGTCGACACCTTCCACGCGGTCGGCGCGGCGGACTACCCGGACGAGTGCCCGCTCGGCGGCGACTGGCCCGCCGAGGTGCCCTCGCTGCCCGGCCCGTCCGGCCACCCCTGGGACGGTCCCGGCGCCGTCGACGTCGACAAACTGGCGGCGCTGGTGGAGTTCTTCGCGGCGAAGGGCCACCCGGTCTTCGTCAACTTCAACCTCGGGAGCACGTTCAAGGGCGCCCACGACGACGTCCGCGGCGCGTGCGAACGGCTGCTGCCGGTCTTCGAACGGCACGGCCTGCTGCCGGAGGCCGGAAGCGGCGAGCGCCGGGGCTTCTGGATCCACGTGGACGGGGCGCTCGGCGCCGGGTACGCGCCGTTCCTGCGGATGGCGGCGGAGGATCCGGCGGCGTACGGCTGGGCGCCCGAACCCGGGGCCGGCGCGCCGGAGTTCGACTTCGGCCTCACCCTGCCGAGCCGGGCCGGCGGGGACGTCGACCCGGTGGCGTCGATCGCGATGAGCGGCCACAAGTGGGCCGGCGTGCCGTGGCCGTGCGGCGTCTTCATGACGAAGGCCAAGTACCAGCTGGAACCGCCGACCCGGCCCGAGTACATCGGCGCGCCGGACAGCACCTTCGCCGGATCCCGCAACGGCTTCTCCCCGCTGGTGCTCTGGGACCACCTGTCCCGGCACTCCTACCGCGATCAGGTCGACCGGATCCGCCGCTCCCAGGAGCTGGCCGGCTACCTGGAACGCCGCCTGCGCGAACTGGAGGAGCGGACCGGCGCCGTGCTCTGGCCGGCCCGCACGCCCGGGGCGATCACCGTGCGCTTCCGCGAGCCCGGCGCCGACCTGGTCGCCAAGTGGTCGCTGTCCTGCGAGACCGTCCTCACCACCCCCGGCGACCCGGGCACCCCGCGCCGCTACGCGCACGTCTTCCTGATGCCCTCCGTCGACCGAGCGAAGCTCGACGCCCTCCTCGCCGACCTCGCCCGCGACCCGGTCATCCTCGGCGCCACGGCCTGACGGGGCGGACGGGGCGGAGGGGGCGGAGGGGCCGGACGGGGCCGGTTAATTCGGTGGCACGGGCGCCGGCGGGGTTGTTACGCTCGCCGCCCCGACCGCTTCCGTCGGGTTTCATCTACTTTGGGCCACCGTGCCCGCCGAGAGGGTGTCTTGATGTCCCGGACCGCGCCGAGTGCGCCTCGCCACACTGTCTGACGGATCGTCGTCGAGGCCGCTCGGCCTGCTCTTGCTGTCATCGTTGACCTCCAGCAAGGAGCACCCCGGGTGTCCAGCACCACCAACACCACCGGCAACACCGGCAACACCCTGAAGACCGCCACCTTCGCCTGCGCCTGGTGCGGCCTGACCGTGTCCACGTTCGCCTCCGACGGCGCGCGACGCAACCACTGCCCGTCCTGCCTGCACTCGCGGCATGTCGCCGACCACGTCGAAGGCGGACCGAGCGCGTGCCACGGGCGGATGTCGCCGATCGCCATCGCCGTGCTGCGCACCGGCGACTGGATGGTCGTCCACCGCTGCGTGCGCTGCGACGAGTTGACGTCCAGTCCGGTCTGCCCGGACGACAACCAGCTCATCCTGATGCGCGTCGCCGTCCGGCCGCTGGCCCAACCCCCCTTCCCGCTCGAAGCGTTCGGGTCGCTCTGAACCGCCCGGTGAGAGGGGGAGGCGAACCGTGCCACGCCAGAAGAACCGCGACCACCGCCGCCGGCAACGCCCCAAGGACGTCCCGTACGCGCGGGGCGGGCGCCGGGCGGGCGATTTCCGGTGCGTCGGCTGCCGGTTGGACGTCCCCACGGACGCCCCCGGGACGGCGCACCGCAACCACTGCCCGAACTGCCTGGCCAGCCTGCACGTCGACCGCCGGATCCCCGGCGACCGGGCCGCCGACTGCCGCGGCCGGATGGAGGCCCTGGGCATGTCCGTCCGCGCGGACGGCGAGTGGCTGATCGTCCACCAGTGCCTGTCCTGCGGCGAGTTGAGCACCAACCGGATCGCCGGTGACGACAATCCGGTGCCGCTGCTGAGGCTCGCCCTCAAGCCGCTGCGGGACGCGGCCTTCGCCCGTCGCACCCTGCTCAACCTGTAGCGACGGCAGCGGAGACGAACGGAAGGAGGGGAGGGGACGGGGAGCGGGGTACCGGGTCCGGGACTCCGGCGGGAGCCGGGTCCTCCTGCCTCCGGGCGACGCCGGGCGGGGAGCCCGCTCCCTAAGGTCGGGAGCGTGATCACCGCGGTCCGCCCGCGCGGCGGGCACCGCCGTCACCCGCGTTCCCTCCCCCTTCCGCGCCCTCGTCGCGCCGTACCCAAGGAGCCTGCGCATGTCCGCTCGCCGTTCCCGCCACCCCCTGGGCGGCCGTGCCGCCGTCACGGGCACGCCGCCCCGGCGCGCCCTCGCCCTGCTGCTCGCGACGGCCGCCGCGCTCGGCGTGGCCGGCACGGTCCCCGCCGCGGCGGCGCCGTCCGCCGGCCCGAAGGACGATGTGCGGGCCGGACTGGAACGGCTGGTGAAGGAGGACCGCTACCCCGCCGCGATGGCCGCGGTCTCCGGACCCGACGGGCGCGTCCGCAACTACACCGCCGGCGTCGCCGACCTGCGCACCGGGGCGAAGGTGCCGGTGGACGGCCAGGTGCGGGCGGGCAGCAACACCAAGACCTTCGTCGCCGCGGTCGTCCTGCAGCTGGTCGGTGAGGGCAAGGTCGAACTCGACGCCCCGATCGACCGCTACCTGCCCGGCCTGGTCCGCGGCGAGGGCATCGACGGCCGGGTCATCACGGTGCGCCAGCTGCTCCAGCACACCAGCGGGCTGCCCAACTTCACCGACGACATATTCGACGCCGTCTTCGGCGAGGGACGCCACCGCTACTACCAGCCCCGCGAGCTGGTCGACATGGCGCTCGCCCACAAGGCGCTGTTCGCCCCCGGCACCGACTGGTCGTACAGCAACACCAACTACATCCTGGCCGGCCTGCTGATCGAGAAGATCACCGGCCGCCCGCTCGCCGAGCAGCTGACCAAGCGGGTGATCGACCGCATCGGACTGCGGCACACCTACTTCCCGGCGGTGGGCGACGAAGGCATTCGCGAGCCCCACCCCCACGGGTACACGGTCCGGCCGGACGGGTCGCTCTCCGACGTCACCGACCTGGACCCCTCCTGGGGCTGGGCCGCCGGGCAGCTGATCTCCACACCGGGCGACCTGAACCGCTTCTTCTCCGCCCTGATGGGCGGCAGGCTGCTCAAGCCCGCCCAGCTCGCCGAGATGCGCACCACGGTGAAGGTCCCGGACGGTCCCGGGGTGCCGAAGGGCGAGGAGCACGGACTCGGGCTCATCCGCCGGCCGCTGAGCTGCGGCAAGGTCGTCTGGGGGCACGGCGGCGCCACGCCGGGCTTCCACACCTTCCCGGGGGTGACCGAGGACGGCCGCGCCGTCACCGTCGCCGTCACCGCGAACCTGGCGCCCTCCCCGCAGGGGGCCGAGCATGCCCAGGCGCTGTTCGACGAGGCCCTCTGCGCGAAGCGGTGACCGGGCCCTAACCCCGCCCGCCGGCCTGGTCGCCGCCCCCCGTACGGGCGGTGACCAGGCCGGTCTCGTAGGCCGCGATGACCGCCTGCGCCCGGTCGCGGACGTCGAGCTTCCCGAACAGGCCGGTGATGTGGTTCTTCACCGTGGACTGGCTGATGTCCATGGCCCGGGCGATCCCGGCGTTGTCGAGCCCGGTGGCCATCAGCCGCCACACCTCCACCTCCCGGGGCGTGAGCTCCCCGGTCGCGGCGGCGGGCGGCGGCTGCGCGGCCGCGAGCGGCGCCCGGACGTAGGCGGAGATCAGCCGGGTGAGCAGGCGCGGGGCGACCACGGCCTCCCCGGTGTGGACGGTGCGGATCGCCGCGCCCAGGTCCTCCGGCGAGACGTCCTTGGGCAGGAACCCGTACGCGCCGGCGCGCAGCGCGGCCACCACGTACTCGTCCATGTCGAAGGTGCTGAGCGCGAGGACCCGGCACCCGGGCAGGGTGCGGGCCAGCTCCTCGGTCGCGGCGACCCCGTCCATGACGGGCATCCGGATGTCCATCACCACGACGTCGGGGTTCAGCCGGTGCGCGAGCGCGACGGCCTGCTCGCCGTCCTCGGCCTCGCCCACCACCTCCAACGACGGGTCCGGCGAGAGGATCAGCGACAGACCGCGCCGCACCAGCGGCTGGTCGTCCACGACGAGGACCCGGATCCCCTGGACTTCGGTGCTCACCGGTGGACCTCCCCGCGCTGGACGGCCGCCTCGACGTTCTCCTCCGGGGCCAGCGGCAGTTCGGCCAGCACCGCGAAGCCGCCCTGCGGCCGCGGCCCGGCCTCCAGGGTGCCGCCGTGCAGGGCGACCCGCTCGCGCATGCCGACCAGGCCGAACCCGCCCCGGTCCCCGGCCGCCGGTCCGGTGCCCTGGGCCGGCACGCCCGCGCCGTCGTCCCGCACCTCGACGGTGACCCCGTCCGGGCGGTACGTCAGCCGGACGCTCGCCCGGGCCGGGCCCGCGTACTTGCGGGCGTTGGTGAGCGCCTCCTGGACGATCCGGAACACCGTCAGACCGACGGTCGGCGGCAGCGGGCGCCGCGGTCCGTGGACGTCCAGACCGGTCGGCAGCCCGGCCTGGCAGGACTCGTCCACCAGCCGGTCGAGGTCCTCGGCCCCGGGCTGGGGCGGCGTCGGGCCGGCGTCCGGCTCGTCACCGGCGCGCAGCACGTTCAGCAGCTGGCGCATCTCGCGCAACGCCAGCCGCCCGGACGACTCCAGGGTGACCAGGGCGTCGCGGACCACCTCCGGGTTCGCGAGATTGGCGCGGGCGCCGCCGGCCATCAGCTGCATGGTGGTGATGTGGTGGGCCACGATGTCGTGCAACTCCCGTGCGATGCGGCGGCGTTCCTCGGCCACCGCGCGGTCGGCCAGCAGCTTGCGGTTGGCGTCCACCTCGCGCTGCCAGCGGGCGACCGCGAGGCCGGCGCCGGCCACGAACGCGGTGGAGGCGGTGGACGCGACGGCCGCCTCCAGGGAGGGCAGGGGGAAGCCGCTCTGGCTCAGCATCGTCACCACCGCCGTCACCGCGGCGGCGCCCGCGGTGACCGGCCAGGCGCGGTTGCGGCCGACCGAGTACACCGCCACCGTCAGGACGCCGCCGAAGTGGATGCCCATCGGGGTCGACAGGTCGATCGCCGACTGGAGCACCAGGACGGCGGCGAGCGCCGGTACCGGGCGGTGGCGCCGGGCGAGCAGCGGCACGCCCGACAGCACGAGGAGGACGAAGCCCGGCACGCCGACGCCGCGGGTGCCCTCCACCTGGCCGACGAGCAGGTGGGTGATCAGGTCCAGCGTGCCGACGCCGACGGCCACCAGCGCGTCGGCCTGGGTCCACGGCAGACCGGCCGTGAGGTGCCGTGGCACCCCGCCCACGCCCGTGCCGGGGCGCTGAAGCCCGTCCATCCTCGTCCTCCCGGCCCGACCAGCGTTGACGCCTCATTCTGGCACCGGTCCGGCCGGCCCCGGATGGTCCCTCCGGCCGAGGGCGGGCGCACGGACCAGGAGCACGGTCCCGGTCGCGGACCCCCGGGGGGAGCGGAGGCCCCGGCGCGGATCGTCCGCTGCCCGGACGCCCGGCACCCCCTTCACCTGATGGTCTGGAGACCGGCCGGGAACCCCCGGCCGGCTTGGCCGACGCTCGCGACCATCCGCCGGAGGGCACCCGTGATCCGCGCACTGACCGGATTCTCCACCAGACACGCGTGGAAGGTCATCGCCCTCTGGGCGCTACTGGGACTGGTACTGGCCGGGCTGAGCCCGATGCTGCTGGGCCGGGTCACCCAGGCCCAGACCGGTGACTTCCTGCCGAAGAGCTACGACTCGGCCGCCGCGCTGCGCATCGCCGAGGAGCGCTTCGGGGTGAAGCCCGACGCCACCACGGTCACGGTGCTGGTCGCCCGGAGCGACGGAAAGGCGCTCACCGAAGGCGACCAGCGGCGGATCGAGGCCGAGGCGGCCGAGCTCGGCAAGCGCCGGGTCGTCATGCCCAGGAAGGAGGACGAGCCGGCCTTCCTCACGCCCGACCGCTCGCAGACCCCTCGGGTGGCCCCGGCGATGACGGCGCCCGACCGGAGCTTCGAGCTGATCTCCGTCGAACTGACCGGCAGCGCCGTGGACGAGGGCGTCCAGGAGGTCTACCGGACCTTCCGGGACTCCGCCCGGGAGCGGTTCGCCGACGCCGGGATGCGCACCGGGTTCACCGGCGGCCTGGCCGAGACCGTCGACAGCACGGACGACAACCGGACCGCCGCGCTCGTCGGCAGCAGCCTCACCATCGGGCTGATCGTGCTGCTCAACGTGCTGGTGTTCCGCAGCGTGCTCGCGGCCGTGCTGCCGCTGCTCGCGGTCACCTTCATCAGCGGCGTGGCCACCGGGGCGGTGGCCGGGGCCGCGGAGCTCACCGGCCTCAAGCTGGACGTCTCCACCCCGGGTCTGATCGCCGTGGTGCTGCTCGGCATCGGCGTCGACTACCTGCTGTTCCTGCTCTTCCGGTTCCGGGAGCACCTGCGCGCCCGGCCCGAGCAGCCCGCCCGCGAGGCGGCCGCCGAGGTGTCCGGCCGGGTCGGCACCGCCATCACCTCCGCCGCGCTGACCATCGTGGCCGCCTTCGCCACCCTGGGCGTGGCGACCTTCGGACAGTTCCGCTCGCTCGGCCCGGCGATCGCCGTCGCCGTCCTGGTCATGCTGCTGGGCAGCCTCACCCTGATGCCGGCCCTGCTCGCCGCCTGCGGCCGCAAGATCTTCTGGCCCTCCCGCAGCCTGCGCCGGGAACCGCGCGGGGGCGTGGCCGCCCGCTACGGCGCGTTCGTCGCCCGGCGCCCGCTGGCCCTGCTGCTCGGCTCCGTCGTGCTGCTCGGTGCCCTGGCCGCCGGGATGACCGGGGTCCGGATGGACTACGGCCAGGGCGGTGGCTCCGGGACGGCGGCCGCCGCCACCGCCGCGGAGATCTCCCGGGCCCTGCCGGCCGGCGTGTCCGACCCGACCACCGTCTACGTCACGGCCGACGACGGCGGCACCCTCGACCCCGCCCGGCTCAACGGCCTCTCCCGCGCCCTCGCCGGGGTGGAGGGCGTCGGCCAGGTGGCGGACACCGTCCTCAACCAGGACCGCCGCGCCGCCCGGATCGACCTCTTCCTCACCGCCGACCCGCAGAGCGCACGGGCGCGCGAGCTGGCGTCCGGCCCGGTGCGAGCCGCCGTCGCCGCCCACACCCCCGCCGGGACGAGCGCCCACGTCGGCGGCACGGCGGCGATCTTCGCCGACATCGCCGTCGCCGTCGACCACGACCTGACGATCGTCTTCCCGGTCGCCGCAGCCCTCATCGCCCTGATCCTGCTGCTCCTGCTGCGCAGCCTGCTCGCCCCGGTGGTGCTGATGCTCGCCGTCGGACTCGGCTTCGCCGCCACCCTCGGCGCCGCCACCCTGCTGTTCCAGCACGTGCTGGACGAGCCCGGCGTCAACTTCACCCTGCCCCTGGTGCTCTTCCTGTTCGTCGTCGCGCTGGGCACCGACTACAACATCCTCATCACCGACCGGATCCGCGAGGAGATGCACCACCCCGGCCCGGCCCGCTCCGCCGTCGCCCGCGCCGTCCGCCACACCACCCCCGCCATCGCCACCGCCGGCCTCGTGCTGGCCGGTTCCTTCGCCAGCCTCGCCACCACCCCCGGCAGTGAGCAGATCGCCTTCTCCCTGACGCTCGGCATCCTGCTCTCCGCCGTCGTCCTCTCGCTCGGCCTGGTCCCGGCCCTGGCCGCGCTGCTCGGCCGCGCCCTCTGGTGGCCCCTCCGCCCCACCCCGCCGCCCGCCCCCACCCACACCCCGACCCCCGCCCCCGCCTACACCCCCACCTCCACCTACACCTCAACCCGCGTCCCCACCCCCTGACCGGCGCCCGCCTGCCCAGGGCGCCCCGGAGGCCCGGCCCCACCCCGAGGGCCGGGCCTCCGACCTTGACGTGCTCACCGTTCTCCGTGGAGCGCGTCACTCACGGCTGCTGGCGGGGGAGGGGGGTGTCCTGGCCGTGCGCGGGGGGCGCGGGGTCGGGGATCGACGTGGCCCACTCGGCCATGGTCTGGAGCACGGGTCCCAGGCCCTCGCCCAGCGGCGTGAGGCGGTACTCCACGCGTGGGGGGATCTCGGGGTAGGCGGTCCGGGTGACGAGGCCGTAGGTCTCGAACTGGCGCAGCCGGCTGGTGAGGGTGTGCGGGCTGATCCGCGGCAGCGCGGTGCGCAGTTCGGTGAAACGGTGCGGGCCGTTCAGCAGCTCGCGCACGATGAGCGTGGCCCAGGGTCCTTCGAGCAGGACGAGGAACCGGGCTACGCCGCACTCGGGGAGGGGAGTGGTGGACACATCGGTACTGTAGGCCAATAGTGCAGTTGAAGTAACTGGTGCACTGTATGCACTAATGGGTTCATGAGCTACGTGATCCATGGCGCCACCGGCGCCCAAGGAGCCCCCGTCGCCGCCGCCCTCGCCGCCGTCGGCGCACCCGTCACCGCCCTCACCCGCAACGCCGGGGCCGTCGTCGCCGGCGCTCGGGTCCGGGCGGTCGACCTCCGCGCCACCGACACGCTGGCCGACGCCTACCGCGGCGCGGACGGCGTCTTCGTCCACCTCCCCCTCGGCGGGCCGGAGGACCGGCTGCGCCACGCCCACAACGTCGTCGCCGCCCTGAACGCCGCCCGCCCGGGCCGCGTGGTGTTCTCCACGAGCGGCGGCACGCCCGTGGAATTCGCCGACCCGGCGGTCACGGCCGTCATCGACGGGCTGCGGCGGAGCGGCCTGTCCCACGCGGTGATCGCGCCGCGCCTGTTCCTGGAGAACCTCCTCCTGCCGCCGGTCGTCACCGGAGCCCGCGAGCAGGGTGTGCTGCGCTACCCGCTGCCCGACGGCTACCCGGTGTCGTGGGTCTCGCACCTGGACGTCGCCGACGCCGTGGTCGCGCTGCTGGGCCGCCCGGACGTCACCGGTCTGATCGAGGTCGGCCTGCGCCCCGCGGTCACCGGCCCCGAACTCGCCGAGGCGTTCGCCGCCCGCCTGGGGCACGCCGTCACCTACGAGGCGCTGACCCCGGCGGCCTTCGGCGACCTGCTCGCCCCCTTGCTCGGTACCGACGCGGCCGCCGGCGTGGCGGGACTGTACGACTTCCTCGGCACCTTCCCGGACAACGCGATCGCCCCCGAGCGCTCCGCCCAGGCGGTGCTCGGCCTGCACCCCCGCACCCCCCTCCAGTGGCTGACGGACGCGGTCGGCTAGCGCCGAGGACCGCGTCGTCGCAGATCAGGCGGGCGAGCCCCCGGTGGCTGCCGGTCGACCGCCGAGTGGGGTGATCTCCACGGTGATCCGCGGCGGCCGGGGGACGGTGCCGCGTCCGTTCCGTCGGAGCGGTCGGTGACCAGGAAACGACGAAGGCCCGGACCGTGCGCCGAGGTTCGGGCCTTCTGCCCGCGGAAGGTGCGGAGGTTGCCCGCGAGGCGGGGTTCGACGACTGCCCGCGCCTCGTCCGGGCTCGGGTCAGGCCCGGATGCGCGCGGCCTCCCAGGCCAGGCCGTCGGGGTCGGTGAAGTCGTGGTCGGCGGCGATGGCGATGCGGCGGGAGCCGGTGCCTTCGGGGTCGATCCCGGCGTCCTTGGCGGCGGCTCGACGGGGGTACAGGGCCAGCTTGAGGCGCGACGGGGCCGTGTCGAACTCGACGTACTTGTTGCCGAAGCTCTTGGCGACGGTCAGGCCGTGGTCGGTGTAGAACCGCTTGGTCGTCTTGACGTCGTCCACGCCGAGGAGCAGGACGAAGTCGTCGATCCTGCGGGTGGCCGGAGCGGTGTCCTTCCTGGCCGAGGTCGCGATCTTCCAGATGGCGCCGTCCGGGGTCCGGATCACGCCGCCGTAGCCCCAGAGGCTCTTCCTGGCCGGCTTGACGACGACGGCGCCGCCGTCGAGGGCCGAGGCGGTGAACAGGTCGACCGTGCCCGGCTGGGACACCACGAGCGACAGCACGTGGCCGCGGAAGCCGGTCGTCGGCTCGTCGGAGGCACGGAAGCGCAGCCGGTCGCCCAGGCCGAACGCGGCGGAGTAGAAGGCCTCGGCCGTCCCGGGCTCGGGCGATTCGAGGATGACGGATTCGATGACGGGCACGGCGGAGCTCCTTCGGGGGCCGGAACGGCTGGAACGGCTGGAACGGCCGGAACGGTCGGGGCGGCTGGAACGGTCGGAAGGTGCGGCGGCGCGGGGCGTCTCAGCTCGCGGCGCGGGTCACGAGGTCGGCGATCCGCTGCTCGTCCGCGGCGGTCAGGGTCGTCAGGGCGAAGGCGGTGGGCCACATGGTGCCGTCGTCGAGGTTCGCCGGGTCGTTGAAACCGAGGGTCGCGTAGCGGGCCTTGAACTTCGCCGCGCTCTGGAAGAAGCAGACGACCTTGCCGTCCTTCGCGTAGGCGGGCATGCCGTACCAGAGCTTCGGCGTGAGCGACGGTGCCGCCGTCCTGACGAGGGTGTGGACCTGATGCGCCAGGACGCGGTCCGGCTCGGCCATCTCCTCGATCTTCGCGAGGACGTCGGCCTCGCCGTCGGCGGCGGATGCCTTCGCGCCTCGTCGCTTGGCCGCCTTCAGCTCCAGCGCGTGGTCCTTCATCGCGGCGCGCTCGTCGGCGGTGAAGCCGTCGTACCCGGCGGCCGCTTCGGTCTTCGGGGTCTTCTTCGCGGTGGTCATGTCGCTCTCCTGGCTCTGGTTCTGTCCGGCTCGGGAATCGGTGGCGGCGCGCCCGCGGGTCACTGGTCCTGGATCAGACCCAGGACGTTGCCGTCGACGTCGGTGAAGGTGGCGACCAGCCGGCCGCGGCCCACGTCGCGGACGGGCTCGGCGACGACGGCCCCGGCGGCGGTCACCGCGGCCAGGCTCGCCTCGATGTCCGGCACGTGCCAGTAGGCCACCGGCGAGGTCATGCCCTGGGGGCCGCCGCCGGGCACGAGGCCGATGTGCTGGCCGGCGACGTCGAATCCGACGTAGTACGGCGAGTCGGTCTGCGGGTCCGTGCCCAGCAGCGCCGCGTAGACGGCCTTCGCCTTCGCCAGGTCGGTGACGGGGTGCAGCACGGTCTTGAATCCGTACGTCGCGGGATCGGACATGAGCGCTCCTGGGGTCGGGCCGGCCGAACCGGCTGTGCTCACAGCGTCGCGCTCGACGGGGTGCGGTCACATCCGTGCTCACCACGGAGTCGTCCACGGAACGGGGTACGCAACAATGGCCCCGTGGACACCACAGGGGAGGTCTCGGCCCGGGAGGCCGAGGTGCTGGCGCTGCTCGGGGAGCGTCTGAGCAACGCCGAGATCTCGGCACGGCTGTTCATCTCGGTGCGCACGGTCGAGAGCCACGTCTCGTCGCTGCTGCGCAAGTTCGACGCGCCGGACCGGCGTGCGCTGGCACAGCGGGCGGTCGGGGCGGTTGGGGCGGCGGGGGCGGCCGTACCGGGCGTGCCGGCGCGTTCCGGCGCGGCGTCCCGGCCGGCACCGGACCTGCCGCGGCCGCTGACCGCGTTCGTCGGCCGTGTCGCGGAGTGCGCCGAACTGGCCGGGCTGATCCGGACGCACCGCCAGGTGGTCGCGATCGGGCCCGGCGGTGTCGGCAAGACGAGGCTGGCGCTGGCGGTCGCCGCGCAGGCGGCCGAGGACTTCCCGGACGGCGTCTGGTTCGTCGATCTGGTCCCGGTGTCCGAGCCCGGCATGGTCGGGGCCGCCGTCGCCGCCGCGCTCGGGGTGGGCGAGCAGCCGGGTCTCCGCCTGGAGGATTCGGTGACCACGGCGCTGGCCGGTCGCCGCGCCCTGTTGGTGCTGGACAACTGCGAACAGGTCCGGGACGGGGTGGCGCCGTTCCTGGAGCGGCTTCTCGGGGCGTGCCCGCGGCTGTCGGTGCTGGCGACCAGCCGGGCCCGGCTGATGGTGCCCTTCGAGCAGGTGTACACCGTCCCGCCGTTCTCCTTGGCCGGCGGTGGCGACTCGGACGCGGTCGCGCTGTTCGCCAGCCGGACCGCGGCGGTCGGCTGGGCGCCGGACCCGTCGCAGCGCGAGCGTGTCGTCGAGGTCTGCGAACGGCTCGACGGCATGGCGTTGGCCATCGAGTTGGCGGCGGCACGGCTGCCCACGCTCGGGCTGGACGGAATCACCGCCGCGCTGTCCGATCCGCTGCGGATGCTGACCGGCGGCTCGCGCGCCGACGACCGTCACCGCTCGGTGCGGGCCGCGCTGGACTGGAGCCACGCCCTGCTGGAGCCGGACGATCAGCTGCTCCTGCGACGGATTTCGGTGTTCGTGGCGCCGTTCACCGCCAGGGCGGCTGCCGAGGTGTCGGGGTCCGACGTGGGCGTCGTCGCCGACGGACTGGCGCGGCTGGCCGAGCAGAGCCTGCTGACGGTGACGGCATCGAGTTCCGCGACCGCGTACCGCACGCCCGAGACGATCCGCCTGTACGGGACCGAACGGCTCGCCGCCGTGGGCGAGTTGGCCGGTGCCAGGCTTCGGCATCTGCGGTGGTCCCTGACCGCCGCCGCCGCACTCGCGGTTACGGGAAGCGACCGGCGGGCCCGGTTCGACACCGTGGCCGACGACCTGCGCGCGGCCCTGACCTGGGCGGCCGAGCAGCCGGACCAGCGGGCGGACGCCTGCCGGCTCGCGCGGCACCTGGCACAGGCGGCCTTCACCCGTCAGCTGATCGGCGAGTCCCAGCGGCGCTACGAACAGGCGGCCGGACTCACCGACAGCCCGTCCACCGCCGCGGAGATGCTGCGCCACGCCGCCGCCGTCGCGGGATGCCGGATGCACGGTGACGACATGCACCGACTGCGCCGCGAGGCCGCCGAAGCCGCCCGCCGGTCCGGGGACCTCGGCTCCGCCGCGCACGACCTGGCGACCGCCGCCGCCGACGCGTACCGGTTCTCCAGCAAGTTCGCCCAGCCCCTGCCGCCGAAGGAGGCGAGCGCGCTCATCACCGAGGCGCGTGAGCTGGCCGGCGAAGACCCGGCGGCCCGGGCCGCGGTGGCTCTGGCCGAGGCCGGACGGATGCTCACCGAGGCCTTCGCCGCCGAGCAGCCGGTCGAGGACGCCGCAGCGGGGACGATCGCGGCGGCGGAGCGCGCGGTCGCCCTCGCGCGCCGCACCAGTGACCCGCTCGCCGAGTCGGCAGCACTCGACACGCTGGTCGGCGCGCAGAGCTGGGCCGGCGACGCCTTCGCCGCCGCGGCCACGGCGCGCCGCCGGGCCGCGCTGCTGGAGTCGCTGCCCGACACGCCCGCAGCCACGCACGAGCTGATCGAAGCGCTCGGCGAGGCCACCGAGGCCAGCCTCGGCACGGGAGACCTGCCGGGCGCCCGCCGGTGGGCACGGCGGCTCGCGGACCACCCCCTGCTGACCGAGGTCGGCCATCGTGCCACCAGCGCGCTGCTGGTGACCGGCGCGCTCGCCGGCGACGTCGAGGACGTCCTGACGGTCAGCGGCCGGTTCCTCGAAGGCTGGCAGCGGGCCGGCAGACCGACCGGGTCGGTCCTCGGTCCGGCGGCGGCCGGCGTGGCGATGATCCACGGTCTGCGCGGAGACGATGAGGCCCGGCACGCGTGGGACACGGTGTCGCGACAGCTGGGCGGATCACCGTGGGAGACCTACGGGTACGGTGCGATCTTCGAAGCACTGGTCCTGCTCCACCGGGGGCGGCCCCAGGAGGCACTGGAGCGGATGACGCCGGGGCCGGACGCGGTCTGGAGATGGGTCACGTGGACATGGCTCCACTGGTACACGGCCCTGCGCTCCGAAGCCGCCGTCCTCGCCCGCAGCCCCGACGCCCGCGATCACGTGACCGAGGCCCGGGCCGCCGTGGCGGGCAACCCGATCGCGAGCGCCCTGGTCGAGCGCGCCGACGCACTGCTCACCGGCGACCGGGAACGGCTGCTCGCCACAGCGGCCGCCTTCGACGCCGCCGACTGCCGATATCAGTCGGCCCGGACCATGGCACTCGCCGGCGGGGAGCACACCGTCCGGGGCGAGGCGGCGCTCGCGGATCTCGGCCTCGCCCCGATGGGCACGGGCCGGTGAAACCGTGATGCCGAGGGGTCTATCGGCCCGTGCGCGTCGTCGGCAACCGCAACCAGAACTGCAATCGCGAGACGGAGAAGGCCCTGACCGGAAACCCGGTCGGGGCCTTCAACTGCCCAGCCCGGCAGAGGCGGAGGAGACGAGATTCGAACTCGTGAGGGCCTGCCCTCAACACGCCTTCCGATTCTCCCGAACGGTGCCTACCAGGGTTCACACCCGTCATGACCTGCAGTGGAGCGAACCGCCGGATGGCGGCCGAACCCGGCTGGACGGGGATGAATGAGACCAGAACTGAGACCGGTGTGCTGTTGGTCCGTTGGCCCTCCGGGCGTCTGAACGGCCAAAAGGTGCTTCGGGGATCGGTTTCGCGGGTGATCTGAGGGCCTGTCAGTCGCGCGCGCGATGATGGCGACGGGGGTGACGTGCCCTCCGATCGCGCGGAGAGGAGAATCGGTGAAGAGCTGGTTGCTGCTGGCGCAGGAGAGGGGATCGGCGTCCAGCGCGAGTCCCAAGATCGAGGAGTGGGAGAACGGGCACTTCGCGGTCGCGGACTCGTCTGCCCATGCGGGTGACTCCGTGCTGCTGTGGCGCCGCGGGCGTGGCGGCGGGGCCGTCGCGCTCGGGCGGATTGTCGAGACGGCTGTCATCGGGCCGTCGGCGTCTCTGCGGTCGATGATTCGGGGCCAGCCGGACGGTGAGGAGACCACGCAGACCGATGGGGTCCGTGCGGCTCGGTGCAGGGTGCGCGTGGACTTCGACAGGCCATTTCCGGCCTCACCGCTCTCGGCTGGTTCGTGGGGTGTTCCCACGTTGGGGCAGATCGTTCGGGCAGCGGGCCGCGACCTGACGCCAATCTCTTTGACAGATGCGCAATGGGAGGCGCTCAATCGATGGATTGAGCGTCCGCAGCCGCCAGCGGACTGGCTTTCGGCGTGGAATATTCCCCCAGGGTCTGTGGTCAGTCGTACCCAACTGCACGATGTCTATGGTGGGAACTCGCGGGTTGTGGCCGGTCCAAGTGCGAAAACGCGAAACGTATTCCTCTTCCTGAATCGAGATCCCGCCGTTGCCGAGTTAACTCCACGTCTGAGCGGGGATGTGCTGCTCGCGCCTGGACAAGTGCAGCTTGGTGATCAACTTTCCATGGAGAATCTTGGAGTGCTGAGCCATCTCCGACGCGGACTGCCGTTGCGTGTCTTCGAGGTGCGGCGTGGTGAGTGTTTCTACCTTGGGGAGTTCGCCGTTGTCGAGGACCTCCCGGTTGCCCGGTGGATTGAGGCCGGTGAGCCAAAAGTCAGCAACTTTGGAGATATGGAATTCGTCCAGGTGCGGCAGGCGCCGATTTTGCGGCTTCGCCAGCTGAACGGTATTCGACCGTTCGCTGACGGGTCCGACTTTTTCGATAGGGCTCCCCGGATCAGTCTGAGTCTCCGGCTGGCTAGCACGGACGACGAGTGCGATGCGACCCCTGGGCGTAGCGGTTCTGAACCGCCAGTCGAGGCGGCCCCGGCGGAGGCAATCTGCGAGGCGAGCGGCAGTGCGGGAGCGGACACCGTCCGAAGGCTGCTGAGCCTGCTGGAGCACGATCCTGAAGCCGCCCAGGCGATCGGCGAGATCGACGAAGCCCAGGCATTCGCGACTCTTGTGCAGCATGCGAGGAGGCGCACCGATCTCGCTGAGTTGCGTGTCGTGGCAGAGAACCCGGATAGCACGGAGAGTGATCTCCAGAAGTGCCTGGAACGCATGACCTGGGTTTTTGGTGCGGAGTTCCTCTCCGGCTCCGCTCGGCGGGACCTGACAGCGCAGGATCAGCTCGACCTGTCCCTGATCAGGCCGGATGGGTCTCTGCATGGTGTAGAGATCAAGAAGGCCAAGATCAGCAGTCTCATCAAGAAGCATCGCAACCACCTCACGGTCGGCGCCGACATCAATGATGCGACGGGTCAGGCGCTGAACTACCTGCGAAGCCTCGACGAGCATCGGCATCAGATCTTGGCCGAATTCAACATCGACTGCCGCCGCGCCACGATGACCGTCGTAGTCGGGCATGCGTCGTTCGTTACAGGAAAGATCACTGCGGAGCAGGTCGCCGAGACGATCAGGACTTATAACAGCAACATGACCCGGATCACGGTGGTCACCTATGACCAGCTCATCGAAGCTGCGCAGCGCAGTCTCGATCTCGCGGGGCCGTCTGCTGTTGATCGGTAGAACGTGCTGTGGGATCGGGCGAGGCCAACGTCGGTCGGGCGTTCTCCGGGGCGAGCCGTCAACTTGAGGCAACACCGGGTGGCACTTCAACGGCCGCATGCGCTTGAACGCATAGGCGTAGAGGACGATGAAGGGCCCGACCGCAGTGCGGTCGGGCCCTTCGTTTGCCCTGGCGGGCGAGGGCCGAGGATACGAGATTCGAACTCGTGGGGGGTGCCCCCGACGCGCTTCCAAATGTTCGTTCGGCTGTCCGGGAACGGCGTAGGCCTTTTGGCCTACGGCGGAGTGGCCTTCCGGCCCGGCGCTGAAAGGTGTTGGACAGGGGCGAATTTAACCGAAAATGCAACCATGAAGGTGTCGGGTCGTGGTCAAGGCGACGGCCTTGCTTGTCCGTCGGCCAGCCAAATCTCTGTTATCGCCAGGAGTAGAAATCCCGCCGCGATTTCCTGTGACTCCCCGACGGTCATCATCCAATCGGGCACATGACGCCTTACCGTTTCCGGGGAAAGGGGCTGCTTAGGGGAGATCGCTATGAGCATGGTTGGTACGGCTGGATGGCTAGTCCAAGTTGCAGGCCTGGTGGGGTCTGGGACGGTGCTGTACGGGACTTGGCGGCCTCGTACTCCAGCCAGCGCTTCCAGATGGCCTTGCCCGCGTTGAGGATGTCCTCGGCGCGGCGGCCGAAGTCCTCGGGCGGCGGTACGTAGGGCCCGGTCTATTCGGCGGCCTCGACGCCGAGGTCGGCGAGCAGGCTGCGGATTCGGGCCTCGATCTGGTCGCGGATCGGCCGGACCGCGTCGATGCCCTGGCCGGCCGGGTCGTCCAGCTTCCAGTCAAGGTAGGTCTTGCCTGGGAAGAACGGGCAGGCGTCGCCGCAGCCCATGGTGATCACCACGTCGGAGGCCTGGACGGCCTCGACGGTCAGGACCTTGGGGATCTCGGCGGAGATGTCGATCCCGACCTCGGCCAGGGCTTCGACCACGGCCGGGTTCACGGTCTCGGCCGGGGCGGAGCCGGCCGAGCGGACCTCCACCCGGTCGCCTCCGAGGCGGGTGAGGAACGCGGCGGCCATCTGGGAACGGCCGGCGTTGTGCACGCAGACGAACAGCACCGAGGGCTTGGACTCAGGCACGGGCGGACCCTTCAGGAGCGGCGGCCGGGCGGCCGACGGCGGGCTGGGGGAAGTAGCGGCGGGCGGCGAGGGCCACGTGGACGAGGCCGATCAGAACCGGTACCTCGATCAGCGGGCCGACGACCCCGGCGAGGGCTTGGCCGCTGGCGGCACCGAAAGTGGCGATGGCGACGGCGATGGCCAGTTCGAAGTTGTTGCCCGCGGCGGTGAACGCGAGGGTGGTGGCGCGCGGGTAGTCCAGGCCCACCGCACGGCCCATCGCCAGTGATCCGGCCCACATCACGGCGAAGTAGACCAGCAGGGGCAGGGCGATCCGGGCGACGTCCAGGGGCTGCGAGGTGATGGCGCGACCCTGGAGGGCGAACAGGATGACGATGGTGAACAGCAGCCCGTACAGGGCGAACGGGCCGATGCGTGGCAGCAGCACGCCCTCGTACCAGGTCCGGCCGCGGGCCTTCTCGCCCAGACGGCGGGTGAGGTAGCCGGCGGCGAGCGGGATGCCGAGGAAGATCAGCACGCTGCGGGCGATCTCCCACACCGACACGTTGAGGGCGGTCTGCTCCAGGCCGAGCCAGCCGGGCAGGACGGACAGGTAGAACCAGCCGAGCGCGCCGAAGGCGATGACCTGGAAGACGGAGTTGAGGGCGACGAGGACGGCGGCGGCCTCCCGGTCGCCGCAGGCGAGGTCGTTCCAGATGATCACCATGGCGATGCAGCGGGCGAGGCCGACGATGATCAGCCCGGTGCGGTACTCGGGCAGGTCGGGAAGCAGCAGCCAGGCGAGCGCGAACATCAGCGCCGGGCCGACCAGCCAGTTCAGCACCAGGGAGGGCACCAGCAGGCGGCGGTCGCGGGTGACGGTGTCGAGGCGGTCGTAGCGGACCTTGGCGAGCACCGGGTACATCATCACCAGCAGGCCGAGCGCGATCGGCAGCGAGACACCGGCGACGGTCACCTTCGCCAGCGCGTCACCCAGGCCCGGGACCAGGCGGCCCAGCCCGATGCCGAGCGCCATCGCGGCCAGGATCCACACCGCGAGATAGCGGTCGGTGAACGAGAGCCGGCCGGCCACCGGGGCGTCCGCCCGGGCGGTGGTGTTCACGAGGCGGCCCCGGCGGGTGCGGGCGAGTCCGCGGGGCGGGTGAGGATGTCGGCGAGGCGGTCGGTGGTCTCGGGGACCAGCCGGTAGTACACCCAGGTGCCCCGGCGCTCGGAGTCGATCAGCCCGGCCTGTCGCAGCAGCTTCAGGTGGTGGGAGATCGTCGGCTGGGACAGGTCGAACGCCGGGGTCAGGTCACAGACGCACACCTCGCCCCCCTGGCCGGAGGCGATCATCGACAGCAGCCGCAGCCGCACGGGATCACCCAGCGCCTTGAACAGCGGAGCGAGTTCGGCGGCCTGGGCCTCGTCCAGCGGGGCGCTGAGCAGACCGGGGCAGCAACCGTCGCTGTCGTCGTCCTGGCCGAGCACCCGAAGTTCCTGATTCGACATGCTTCTATGTTGACGAACTTCAATCCAGTGCGCAAGGTTGTATTGACAGACATCGATCCAGCCTGTTGGAGGCCGCCATGTCCCGTGTCCAGCTCGCCCTGCGTGTCGCCGACCTCGAAGGCTCCATCGCCTTCTACTCCAAGCTCTTCGGCACCGAGCCCGCCAAGCGCCGCCCCGGCTACGCGAACTTCGCCATTGCCGAGCCCCCGCTCAAGCTCGTCCTCATCGAGGGCGAGCCCGGCGTCGAGACCCGCTTGGACCACCTCGGCGTCGAGGTGGAGAGCGCCGAGCAGGTCACGGCTGCCACCACCCGCCTCAAGGACGCCGGCCTGGCCACCTTCGAGGAGAACGACACCTCCTGCTGCTACGCGCTCCAGGACAAGGTCTGGGTCACCGCCCCCGGCAAGGAGCCCTGGGAGGTCTACGTCGTCAAGGCCGACGCCGACACCCTCGGCAAGAGCGCGGACGGCGTGCCGAATGCCTGCTGCACTTCTGACGCGCAGCTTCTCGAACCCGCCCAGAGCCCGGTGAAGGCCGGGGTCGCCACGGATTGCGTCTGCGGGAGCTGATCCGCGCAGCGGCTCGGGCCAAGCGGAGGGCCCGCGTTCGAACGAGACCATCGAGGCCGGGGCCGTGGGCGAGCGCCCGCCACCCCGGCCCAAAATC
>NZ_BAAAKJ010000105.1:0-7138 GCF_039527695.1 Kitasatospora putterlickiae | reverse complement strand
AGAACTGCAATCGCGAGACGGAGAAGGCCCTGACCGGAAACCCGGTCGGGGCCTTCAACTGCCTTGCCAGGCAAAGGCGGAGGATACGAGATTCGAACTCGCGAGGGGTTGCCCCCAGCACTTTCCAATTCTCCCGAACGCTGTCCGCCGGGGTTCACGCTCGTCCCGAACTGCGGTGGAGCGAACCCTTGGGCGACGGCCGAACCCGGCTGGACGAGGGCGAACGAGACCAGGACTGAGACCGGGGACCGCTGGTGCCGTCCGGTGCGGGAGACCGGTGAGTACCAGAGCGTCAGCACCTGGCTGGTCCTTCTCCTGCATGATCAAGCCACTGCCGCCATCATGGACGGATCACCACAGGAGGCTCAGATGGCCGTCACGCTGCCCAAAGGCGCGAACGCACCCCTGGCCGGCGCCCACTGCCGGGTCACCGTCGCGGCTTCGGGCGTGCCGTTCGACGTCTCCGCCGTGCTGCTCGGGCCCGACGGAAAGGTCCGCGGCGACCACGACCTGGTGTTCTACAACCACCGGTCGCAGGACGGCGTGACGGTGGCCGGGCACACCATCATGGCGGACTTCGGGCTCGTCCCGGACTCGGTGGAGCGCATCGCCGTGGTGGCGAGTATTGACGTCGACCACCCCGCCGCCCGGTTCGACGCCGTGGGCACCCCGCGCGCTGACATCGAGTGCGTGTCCACGCGGCTCGAATTCGTTCCGCCGCCGATGAACGGTGGGGAGACCGTGGCGGTCCTCGTCGAGCTGTACCGACGCCAGGGCGAGTGGAAGGTCCGGGCGGTCGGGCAGGGCTGGGCCAACGGTTTGGCCGGCCTGGCGGCGGACTTCGGCATCGTCGTCGACGACCCCGGTCCCGCGCCCGCACCTCCGCAGGCGGCAGCCCCCGTGCCCCAGCGGCCCGCTCCTGCTGCCCGGACGGCCCCGCCCGTCCCCGCATGGTCCCCGTCGGCGCCGGTCTACCCGCCCGTGCCGCTCGGCAGGGTCGCCCTCGTCAAGGGCGGCCAGGCCACGATCAACATGCGCAAGGACGATCCGCACCTCGTCGTCACCGCCGGCCTGGAGTGGAACGGCGGCAGCGCGGACCGCCGCCGGGCGGGTGCCGACCTCGACCTGTACGCCCTCTATGTGCCCCGCAGCCTCGTCACCCCCAAGGGCCCCAGGCCGAACAGATCCGAGCAGGTCGTCTACTACCGGCAACTCGGTTCCCCCTTCGAACCCCCGTACATCGCCCTCGACGGCGACGCCCGCACACCCGGGCGCGAAACCGTCACCATCCGCCGACCCGACCTCCAGGGCTACGTCCTGATCTGCGCCTACAGTGCGGTCGAGAACGGCGCCGGCTCCTTCACGTCCTACGGTGCCCGAGCTGTCGTCACGGACGGCCGCGGGTCCACCGTCACCGTCCCGCTGTTCAACAACCGCAACCTGTCCTACTGGGTCGCCATCGCCCTCATCGACTTCACCGTCCCCGGCGGCATCGAGATCCGCCACGTGGAGAAGTACAGCGGGAACCACCAGGAAGCCCGGCCGATGCTGTACTCCAACGGCAACTTCCGCATGAGCACCGGCCCGGTCAAGTTCAAGACCAAGTGAAAGCGGGCGCCTCTCCGACCACCATCCAATCGGGCGCGTGATTTCCTACCGGTGCCTGCAACAGGAACTGCTCGGGGGAGATCACTATGAGCATGGTCGGTACGGCTGGATGGCTGGTGCCAGTTGCAGGCCTGGTGGGAGCGGTCCTTGGTGGCGTCCTGTCCCCTTGGGTCGGTGCCCGCTTTGCGCGGCACACAGCAAAGCGGCAAGCCTTCGACAAGGCGATTGCTGCTGTACGTACGGTGCAGGTGGCCAGGCACTACGCCTCAAACGTGCCCGCAGGTCTCCTTGGTGGCCTGGATCAGGGATCAGCGGACGAGTTCAACATCGAGTTGCGCAAGACAGGCGTCCAGCGGTTCATAGAAGCGACGTACGAGGCGAAGGTGGCGCTTGCGGCGCTGGAACCGTACGGCAATCTCTTCCGCGATGGGGACGGGTGGGAGATCACCGAAAGCGAGGCTGATGCCTTGCTGGCCCGACTCAAGCGGGCACGCTGACCGCGCATGGTCAGCGGAGCGGTTTGCCTGTTACCGCTCGTAGGCCCAGGCGCTTCCGGTCTGGCGGTACTGGTCAACGGGGACCGGGTCGATGCCGCGCCGCATCCGTGTGGTGTAGAGCAGGCCGTCGAGGTGGTCGGTCTCGTGGTGGATCAGGCGGGCGAGTCCCCGTTTGTGGGTGGTGGTCGCCGGCCGGCCATCGAGCGTGGTGGTCTCGACGGTGATCCGCAGCGGTCGGGGGACCATGCCGCGGACGTCGAAGAAGGAGAGGCAGCCTTCGTATTGCTCGTCCGTCTCGTCCGTCTCGTCGGAGCGGTCGGTGATGGTCGGGTTGAGCAGGATGATCACCGGCGCTCCGGGCTCGGCCGGCTGGACGGCGGCGGCGGCCCGGCCGATGCCGATCTGGGGTGCCGCGATGCCCATGCCCTTGGCGAAGGGGGGGACTTGGCCGATGCGCTCCATCGCGGTGAACAGCTTCTCGATGACCTGTTCGGCGGCCTCGCGCTCGGCGGGCAGATCGAAGGGACGGGCAGGCTCGGTGAGGATGGGCGCGCCCTCCTGGACGACGCCGAGGCCACGCATCTGCTCGCTGGGTCGCACGTGATTCACCTGAACTCTCTTCGGACCGTGTCGCATTCGCGTCTGGCCCCGGAACCGCCATTCGAGACGGTACCGGCGTGGAGGTCCGGCGTGGACGTGCTCCGGGAGAAGACGCGCATGCCGTCTCCTCGCGCCCGATCGGGGCGGTCCGAAGCGGTGCCGCTCCGGCTGCCATGGACGTGGCTCCCTCCAGCGCCAGCCGTGCTGTCAGACCCGTTCTGACCTGTGTCCAAGGAGCCCATCGGAGGCGACTGAACGGTGGACGCGCATGAATGAGACCAGCGGACCGCAGGCCTCCCACAGATGTCGCTGTTCCGAGCCTGTTGCGCTCCGCTTCAGGAGGGCTGGGAGTGACTCCCCCCCCGAGGTCGGCGGAGGCCAGTTCGAAGGCGCTCGCCATTCCTCGATGTCCGCGGCACGACTTGCGAGCGGTCTCACCCGACCCTGATATATCTTGCCTACAGCGCTGCTGCGGCAGCACGCCTCGGTCACATCCGGTCCCGGCGCCGGAGTCGAGCAGTGGGCTCTTGAGAGTCTCCGCAGTAGTGAAGCCAGTAGTCAGAAGGACACTTCACCTGACTTTCCTGTCGTCGCCGGGCGGCATGTGGAAAGGGCGAAGCATGTCCAAATCAGGCAACGTGAACCGGCTGGCGAAGAAGATCCGTGACAACACATCACTCACCCTCGCCGCCTCGTTCCGATTGGCGCGGCAAGTAAACGTGCGCCCCGGGCCTCCGACTGCCGATGCCCCCGACCCGCGTCAGCGGCGCTTCGAAGCACACGTGGCCCACGTCCTGGCCGCAAGCTTCCAGGACCATCAGCTCAATGGCGCGCTGCTCGGCGTGAGGGAAGCTGTGCCGAACGGGCAACGCCTGGATCTCCTTCTGGAGCCAGCCATGGCGGAGGCGGTCATCTACGAGCTCCTGCCACGGTTCGACCACTCCTATGGCGGTATCCGTGGGGTTCCCGGGCTGCGCGTGACGGGTGACGGAAGGAAGTGGACGCTCCACGCGAGCGGCCTGGGGCAAGTTGTCGCAGCACGGACTGACTGCGGGCCAATCCGTCTGCCGATTCCGCGCGACGATGAGGTGGCCTTGTGGGGCAGGCCGCCTGACGACCTATCTCGCGATGAGAAGCGTGAGATCGGGTGGTGGGCCGATGCCAGGAGCGTCGATGACGTACACACCCGGGACCTACTGATGAGTCGACTCTTGCGACGTCCTGAACTGGTCAACAGGACATCGGAGCCTCATGGATTCGCCAACTGTTACAACCATCACGCCGGTGACCTGGTGATCGAGTGGTGCTGTGGTGACACCGTGGAGGCGCTTTGTGCGAGCCTCCTGGCCCACGGCTTCATCGACGGTGTACCGCGAGCCGGCGCGGTTGAGTTGATCTCCCGGCATTCTGCCCGTCTCGGCGATGCCACAGTCATCCTGAACCGTCACGCCTCGTGCTTGTACGGCGATGATGCCCAGACCATCGCCGAGGACATCAAGAAGGGCTACGAGTCATGAGCCCATCCGCAGTGGCGCTCGTGCTACCCGCGTGCGTACTTGCAGTAGTCCTGGTGCGCCAGTTCCGGGACATGATGGTGCTACGATAGCTGAAACGGCTCCTGGAGGGCTGCGACCCGCAACAGCGAGCCGAAGTCTGTGTGATCCTCGCTGAGTCGCTGCACACCGGGTGGCAGCCCGGGGTACAGCGCGAGCTACGAGCGGACGAGCCACAAGACCTGGGGCGGGTATCGGGAGAGCGGTGAAGACGGCCTCGCGGTCGTCCACCGTCAGTTGACGGGCTGACAGGAGGTGCCGTCAATGCAGCGGGCGCAGAAGGCGTCCCCTTCGGGGCAGGTGGCCAAGGGTGCGGGCGATGGCAGCCCGAAGGTCCCTGGACAGGGGTGTTGAGACCGCAGATGAGACGTGAACGACGAAGGCCCGGGCCGTGTGACATGCCCCCCAACACGCTTTCCAGTTCTCCTCAGTACCGTTCATCGGGGTCCGCCCTTGTCCCGGCCTGCGGCGAAGCACACCACGGGGGCAGGTCTGAACCAGGCCGGACAGTGGTGAATGAGACCAGAACTGAGACCACGCTGCCTGGCGCCCCCACGCTCCACCGGCCTGATCAGCGCACCGACCATTCCGCCTGTCAGGGACCGACCGGAGCAGACCTGGAAGAGCTGGGCAGGCCGGCGGACGCTCCTCGTCCTCCAGCCGATCGGCCCGGCCGAGCCCCAGAAGTGATCGGTCTCTAATCGGCTCGGTGGATCCGGGCTCAGCGGTAGCGTTCGACGAGCGCGTTGCCGATGGAGGCCAGGTGGGCTCGCACGTTCGGAGGGCCGGTTACCTCGAGCCACTCGACGAGCCCGGCGAGCTCGCCGGCGAGGGTGTACTCGTCGCGGCCGCGGATGACGACCTCGATGCGGCCGTCGGTCACGGTGCCTCCCACGTCGAGTCGATCGCCGAGTCCGATCCGGAGTATGCCGATGCCATGGGGTGTGCAGAGCGCCTGGATCTCCAGGGGAGTTCGCCTGCGTTCGACCTCGTCGGCCATCTCGCGCCAGCTCCCGGCGAGGTCGAAGTCCTCGGGCCGCTCCACCGGATCGTCGGTCGGGTCGGCGGACGCCACGCGGTCGATCCGGAAGGTCCGTCGGCCGGTCTCGGTATGGGCGACGAGGTACCAGGCCGGGCCTTTGGCGACGATGCCCAGCGGGTGGGCGGTTCTCCTCGTTTCGGTGCCTCTGCCGTCGACGTAACCGAGCCGCACCTGGACGCCGCGGATCACCGCGTCCTGGAGTGCGTCGAGGAAGCGGGGCGGTGGGTGCTCGGCCCGGTTCGCCCCCCACTGTCGCGGGTCCGTCACCAGTGACGCCGCCGCTGCTTCGGCCTGCGCGCGGAACGGCTCCGGTAGGGCGTGGACGAGCTTGCGCAGAGCCGCTTTCACCGCCGGTGTCGCGGCCGAGGCCGGGCCGGCGGCCAGGAACAGGGCGCGGGCCTCACCCGCGGTCAACCCCGACAGGTCGGTGCGGGCGCCGCCCACCAGGCGCCAGCCCCCGCCTCGTCCTTGCGTGGAGTACACGGGTACCCCGGCCACGGCCAGGGCGTCGAGGTCGCGGCGGGCGGTGCGCTCGGAGACCTCCAGTTCCCGGGCGACCTCCGCCGCCGTCACCTGGCCGCGCCGTTGCAGCAACAGAAGGATGGCCACCAGCCGGTCGGTCCGCATGCCGACAAAACTCCCACGCAAACCGGTCACGAGGTGACCGGTTTCGGGAGACAGGATGTCGGCATGACCTCAAGCGATTTCCCCGAGCCCACTCTCATTCCGGTCAACGGTGTGGAACTCGAAGTCTTCGAAGCGGGCCGAGAGAACGCGGGAAATCCCATCGTGCTCTGCCACGGGTGGCCTGAGCACGCCTTCTCCTGGCGTCACCAGATGCCCGCCCTCGCCGCGGCCGGCTACCACGTCATCGCCCCGAACCAGCGGGGTTACGGACGCTCGTCCCGCCCGGTCGAAGTGACGGACTACGACATCGCACACCTGTCGGGCGACCTCGTCGCGCTCCTCGACCACTACGGTTACGAAGACGCCACCTTCGTCGGCCATGACTGGGGCGCGTTCGTCCTCTGGGGCCTGACCCTCCTGCACCCCGACCGCGTGAACAAGGTGATCAACCTGAGCCTGCCGTACCAGGAGCGCGGAGAGAAGCCCTGGATCGAGTCCATGGAAGCCGTGCTCGGCGGCGACTTCTACTTCGTCCACTTCAATCGGCAGCCGGGCGTCGCGGACGCCGTCTTCGACGCCAACGTCTTCCAGTTCCTCCGCAACCTGTACCGGAAGAACGAGCCCCCCGCGGAGCCCCGGCCGGGCATGGCGCTGATCGATCTCGCCAGGGCGGAAACACCACGCGGAGAGCCCGTCATGAGTGACGGCGAACTGGCCGTCCTCGTCTCCGCCTTCGAAACCTCCGGGTTCACCGGCACCATCAACTGGTACCGGAACCTCGACCGCAACTGGCACCTGCTGGCGGACGCGGACCCGATCATCCACCAGCCCACCCTCATGATCTACGGAGACCGGGACCTGGTCGCGAGGGCCGAGAACCTGGCCGGGTACGTCCCCAACGTGGAAGTGGTCAGCCTGGACTGCGGCCACTGGATCCAGCAGGAGAAGCCCGAGGAAACGAACCGGGTCATCACGAAATGGCTGGCACGCCAGGACCGGCCGAGCAGGCGGACCGGCTGAGCCGAGGCTTCAGCCGATCCAGACGCCACCCGGATCGGTCCTCGATCCCGGCCGATACGAGCGCGGGGCCGGCGAACGGTGGCCTGGTCTTGCCGTGCTCGGCTTCGTCCAAGGCCGCGGGACACGGCAACCGAAACCAGGAGACGACGAAGGCCCGGGCCGCGTGATGCGGTACGGGCCTTCTGCCGGCG
>NZ_BAAAKJ010000104.1:7991-11801 GCF_039527695.1 Kitasatospora putterlickiae | reverse complement strand
GGTATTCCGGCGGGGGTTCTTTGCGTTCTAGGGCGTGTATCGAAACGGAACTTGAGCTGTGAATGATCACCGTTTATGGGACGAGGAGATCTCACGTACGAGCAGTGGGCAGTGCTGGAACCGTTGCTGCCGACTCACCAGCATGCAGGCCACTCTCCTCGTAGCGGCCATCAATGAATGGCTGTGACCAGCTCAATCAGGGGCGACGGACGGTGTCCGTGGAGTTGTGGAGGTTCAGGTGTTGACGGCGTGTTCGACGAACTGGCCGCAGGCACGGAATCCCAGGCGGCGGTACACAGGCTCGCCGTCGGCCGACGCCTGCAGGACCGCGATGCCGTGGTCTCGCTCGCGGGCAGCGTGAAGGGCCGCGAGCGTGATGGCTCCGCCGTAGCCGTGCCGGCGGTGGGCGGCCACGGTGGAGATGTTGTAGATGCCGACGACTCCGGCGTGGTGGAACACCTCGGCTGAGCAGACCGGACGGTTCTCCACGTAGCCCACCAGGTACCGGGCCGGGCAGGTCGCGGCCAGCGCCTGGGAAGCAGCCCGGGCGAAGAAGTCACGGACGGTTTCAGCGGGTGGATTCCAGTTCGCGGCGAGCACCGTGGCGTAATCGGCGAGCTGCTCGGGCGTGGTCACCGTTCGGATGTCCAGACCCGGGACAGAGGGAACCGGCAGGGTGTCGTCCAGCTCGGCCCACATCGCCGTCTCACGCTCGGACACCGGCAGACCAGCCGCGGTCAGGCGGGTGGTGAGGTCTACCGGTGTCGAGGCAGGTCCCACCCACCAGGAGAAACCGCGGCCGGTGCCGGCCAGCGACCCGACGGTCTCGGAGATGCGGGCCGCGGCGTCGCCGTCGGTGAAGCGGGCCGCTGCGACGATGTTGAACGTGTCGTCGTCCAGGCCGCTGTCCGCGACCAGGAGGTCATCGGTCTCCGCGACAGTCGCACCGGACATGCTCCGGTGCAGATGGCAGGCGTGTTCCGCCAGGTTCCGCTCCATCCTGTCCGTCAAGTCGGTTTCATCGAGAAAGTAATCATCCATAGGGATTGATCCCAGCACGACCAGGCGAAGACTGCATGTCATTTTAGGCGGGGCCACGCCGACGACCAGCATTTCCGATACACCTAAAGCGCTCCCGGCGACGGCTCTGTCGGTCGCCGGCCCGCTCCACTTCTTCTTCCGGCGCTCAGAGGCGGCCGGCGGCCTTGAGGGCGAGGTAGGTGTCGGCGAGCGCGGGGGCGACCGAGCCGGGCGGGGCGTCGATGACGGTGAGGCCGGCGCGGGTGAGGCGGTCGGCGGTGAGGCGGCGGTCGGCGCGGGTCTGCTCGGCGGCGGCGGCGCCGTAGACGGCCTCCACGGTGCCGCGGCCGGCGGCGAGTTGGTCGAGGTGGGGGTCGGAGACGGAGGCGAGGACGACCTCGTGCCGCTTGGTGAGCAGGGGGAGCAGGGGGAGCAGGCCGTCCTCGACCGGGGCCGCGTCGAGCCCGGTCAGCAGGACGATCAGCGAGCGGTGCGGCGCCATCTTGAGCGCGGTGGCGACCAGCGAGCGCATGTCGGTCTCGTAGAGGGCCGGTTCCAGGACGGCCATCGCGTTGGTGAAGGCCGGGAGGATCTCGTTCGGCGAGCGGCCGGCCACCGAGACCCGCTTGCGCAGGTCGTGGGCGAGCAGGTCGACCCGGTCGCCGGCCTTGGTGGCGAGGGCGGCGAGCAGCAGCGCGGCGTCGAGGGAGGCGTCCAGGCGGGGGGCGTCGCCGACCCGGCCGGCCGAGGTGCGGCCGGTGTCGAGGACGACCAGGATGTGCCGGTCGCGTTCGGGGCGCCAGGTGCGGACGGCGACGGTGTGCCGGCGGGCGCTGGCCCGCCAGTCGATGGAACGGACGTCGTCGCCGGGCAGGTACTCGCGCAGTGAGTCGAACTCGGTGCCCTGGCCCCGGGTCAGGACGGAGGTGCGGCCGTCGAGTTCGCGGAGCCGGGCGAGCCGGGAGGGCAGGTGCTTGCGGCTGGCGAACGGGGGCAGCGCGCGGACGGTCCAGGGGATGAGGTGCGAGCCCTGGCGGCCGGCCAGGCCGAGCGGGCCGAGCGAACGGACCGTCACCTTGTGGGCGTGGTGGTCGCCGCGCCGGGTGGGGGTGAGGACGGTGGTGACCCGGCGCCGCTCGTGCCCGGGCACGAGCAGGGTGTGCCGGGAGGCGGCGGTCTCGGTGCCGGTCCGCCAGGCGGACGGGGCCCAGGCGTCGCGGATGCGCGCGCGCAGGGGGCGTCCGGCCTGGTTGGTGACGGTCAGTTCGACGGCGGCGGGTTCGCCGAGCCGGACGGTGGTGTCGCCGCCCCGGACGATCCGCAGGCCGCGGACGGGGGCGGCGAGCACCAGGTCGACGACGACGCCGAGCAGGACCGCACCGGTGACGGCGCCGATCCCGGCCCAGGAGGGCAGCAGCAGGCCCGTGACGAGGGCGCCGAGCGCGGCGAGCAGGGCGGTTCGCCCGGTGAGGGCCATGCGGTGCGTTCCTTCGTCGGGGCCGGCGGCGGTGGGCGGACGGGGTTCAGCGCGGGGCGGGCGTCTGGGCGAGTACCGCCTGGATGACGGAGTCGGCGGTGACGCCCTCCATCTCGGCCTCCGCGCGCAGTGCGACGCGGTGCCGCAGGGTGGGCAGGGCGAGTGCCTTGACGTCGTCGGGGGTGACGTAGTCGCGGCCGGCCAGCCAGGCCCAGGCGCGGGAGGCGGCGAGCAGCGCGGTGGCGCCGCGCGGGGAGACGCCGATGGAGAGCGAGGGCGACTGCCGGGTGGCCCGGCAGAGGTCGACGATGTAGGCGAGGATCTCGGGGGAGATGGTCAGTTTGGCGATCTGCTCGCGGGCCGCCGCGATGTGCTCGGGGCCGGCGACCGGGCGGACGCCGGCGGCGGTGAGGTCGCGCGGGTCGAAGCCGGCGGCGTGCCGGGCGAGGACCTGGAACTCCTGGTCGCGGTCGGGCAGCGGGAGGATCAGCTTCAGCAGGAAGCGGTCGAGCTGGGCCTCGGGCAGCGGGTAGGTGCCCTCGTACTCGACGGGGTTCTGGGTCGCGGCGACCAGGAAGGGCACCGGCAGGGCGCGCGGTTCGCCGTCGACGGTGACCTGCCGCTCCTCCATGGCCTCCAGCAGGGCGGCCTGGGTCTTCGGCGGGGTGCGGTTGATCTCGTCGGCCAGCAGCAGGTTGGTGAAGACCGGGCCGGGCTGGAAGGAGAACTCGGCGGTGCGGGCGTCGTAGACCAGCGAGCCGGTGACGTCGCCGGGCATCAGGTCGGGGGTGAACTGGATGCGCTTGGTCCCCAGGCTGAGCGCCGTGGAGAGGGTGCGGATCAGCAGGGTCTTGGCCACCCCGGGGACGCCTTCGAGCAGCACGTGGCCGCCGCAGAGCAGGGCGACGACGAGGCCGGTGACGGCGGCGTCCTGGCCGACCACGGCCTTGGCGATCTCGGCGCGCAGGGCGGTCAGCGCCTCGCGCGGGTCGCCGGTCCGGGGGTCGCCGAGCCGCGGGTCGCCGGGCGCGGGGGTGGCGGGGGCCGCGCCGGGGGTGATGCGGAGCTGGGCGGTGGCCTTCTCGGTCACGGCTTCCGTACCTGCCTTTCGAGGGCGTCGAGGTCGTCGGCGAGCCGCAGCAGCGCGGCGTCGTCGGTCGGGGGCGGGCCGTACAGGAGGGCCCGTACGTCCCCGGCGGACCGCTCGGGGAGACGGTCGGCGACGGCCGCGCAGAGCGCGGTGGGGTCGGGCGCGCCGGCCACGGGCGGGACGCCCAGGGCCGGGGCGACGCGGTGCGCGGTGGCGCGGCGCA
>NZ_BAAAKJ010000104.1:0-7931 GCF_039527695.1 Kitasatospora putterlickiae | reverse complement strand
GTGGTCTCGGAGGCGCGGACCACCACAGGCAGGTTCTCGCTGACGACCGGGCCGAGCCGGCGGGCGCGCCAGAGCGCGGCCAGCGCGACGGCGACGGCGAGCTGGTAGCCGGCCCAGGTCCAGCCCTCGGGGATGTAGTCCCGGAAGCTCTTCCGCCCGCCCTCGGCGACCGGGGCGGTGTAGTCGGGCAGGTGCCAGGTGATGTGCGGCCGGGCGCCGAGCAGACCGAGGCCGAGGGCGGCGTTGCCGTCCTTCTTGAGCAGCTCGTTGGTGAGGAACTCGCCGCTGCCGAGGACCACCACGTCGGTGGCGCGGCCGGTCGGGACGGCGACCAGGGGGTAGCCGTGGCCGCGCGGGTAGCAGCCCTCGCCGCGGCTGCCGGCGGTGTAGAGCAGGCCGCCGAGGTGGGCGCTGCCGGCCCGGACGGCCTCCGGCAGCGAGCAGGCGGGGTCGGTGCTGTGGACGCGGGCGTAGGGGATGCCGCCGTTCTCGTCGGACATCCGGACGCCGGGGGCGAGCGCGGTGAGGGCGGCGGGGCCGGGGGAGACCAGGATCAGCCGGGCGTGCCGGGCGGCGGCGATGGCGGCCAGCTGTTCGGGGGTGAGCAGGTCGGGTTCGGGCAGGACGAGGGTGTCGGGGCCGGAGGGGCGGCCGGTGGGGTCGGCGGTGAGGTCGACCCGGAGGCCCTCGCGTTCGAGCAGGGCGGTCACGGCGTGGGCGCCGGTGGCCTCGTAGGAGCGCGGGTCCAGGGGCGGGTAGCGGCGTTCGTCGTTGGCGGCGGCCAGCACGATGGCGGCGAGCAGGGCGAGGACGAGGCTGAGCAGGTACCAGCGGGCGCGCCGCCACAGGCCGCGGCCGGTGGGGGCGAGGCTGGTCTCCGCCCGGGCGGGCGCGGGCGTCGGCGGGTGCGGCGCCGTCGGCGGGGCGGGGGTGGCGCTGGTCATGCGGCTCCTCCGGCGGCCGGGACGAGGACCGGGCGGGCGCGTTCGAGGGTCCGGTCGAGGTCGCGCAGCAGCTGGTAGGCGGCCTGGTCGGCGGTGCGCTCGCCGTAGACGACGTCGTCGAAGACACGGGCGGCGGTGAGCAGCGCGGCGGCGTGCTCGGGCAGCGCGCGGCCGGCCTCGACGGCGGCCTCGTCGGCGGTGCGGCCGGGGCGGGGGTCGAGCAGGGTGCGTTCCTCCAGGCCGCGGACCAGGGCGCGCAGCTGTTCGCGGACGGCCTCGGCCCACTGGCCGGCGGCGGCGTGCCGTTCGGCGTCGGCCCGGTGCTGGGCGGCGCTGCGCGGGCCGGTGCCGCCGAAGACCCCGAGGTCGGTGCGGGCGGTCCGGCGGGGCGCGCCGAGGCGCCACCAGAGGGCGGCGCCGATCAGCAGGGCGACCACCAGGAAGAGGATCAGGCCGGTGGTTCCGCTGGTGCCGCCGCCGGCGAGCGCGCCGAGCGCGTCGTCGATCCGCTCCATGATCCAGTTGACGACGCGCTCCTGGATGCTCGGGTCGTGGCGGTGGTAGTCGGCCTTGACCAGCTCGTCGCGGGCCGCGTCACGGGCCGCGTCGCGCGGTGTGGTGACCGGGGCCCCGCCCGCCCGTACGACGATCTCCCCCCAGGTCGGCATCGGGCTCAGAGCCTTGCCGGGGCCGGGCCGGCCTGGCCGTCCCAGCCGGTGCCGCCCTGCTCGGGCAGGCCGGCGGCGCGGGCGAGCTCGATGTCGAGGGCCTCGCGGCGGATCCGCTGGTCCACGTAGAGCAGTACGCCGATGGTGGCGGTGAAGGGGAGCGTGATGGTGGAGGAGAGGATGCCGCCGATGGCGACGGCGACCAGCATGGCGGGGGGCATGGTGGCGGCGTCGCCGGAGTCGATCCGGCTGGTGAGGTCGCCCCAGCCGAGCACCATCCCGGCGACCGTGAACGGGGTGCTGATCACGCTGGAGACGATCCAGGCCATCACCGTGCTGAGCAGGGTGATGCCGAAGATCCGCCACCAGGAGCGGCGGACCAGCCGGCGGGAGCGGGAGAGGGCGGCGATGACGCCCTGCTTCTCCAGCATGAGCGCGGGCGCGGCCAGGCTGAGCTGGATCCCCAGCCAGCAGATGACCGGGAGGCTGAGCAGGCCGACGACGGCGAGCAGGGCGGTGATCGCCGGCTCCTCCGCCCCGGCCAGCGCGTAGCCGATCAGCGGGGCGCAGGCCAGCAGGGCGATGCCGCCGAGGATCAGGCCGTTCAGCAGGGTGAGGCCGACGAGCTGGAGCAGCCGGGGCCGGGCGTCGCGCCAGGCCTCCCGGAGGGTGACGGACTGCCCGAGGATGGCGCGGCTGACCACCATGGTCAGCAGGGCCGAGGCGATCACGCCGAGCAGCCAGGCGAGCGGCAGGCTGACCAGGGAGGTGAGCACCGGGGTGAGCTCGCCGGTGTCGCCCTGGATGGCGAGCTGGGCGCCGAGCGCGACGCCCTGCTGGACCACGGCGACACCGAGCGAGAGGCCGAGGGCGACCCGCCAGTGCTTGCGGACGGTGGAGACGGCGCCGTCGAGGATCTCGCCGAGGCCGAGCGGGCGCAGCGGGATGACGCCGGGCTTGGGGCTGGGCGGCGCTCCCCAGCCGTACTGCCGGCCGCCGTACTGGCCGCCGGGCGGCGGCCCGAACGGGGGCTGCTGTCCGTACGGCGGCTGCTGCTGGCCGTACGGGGGCTGCGGCGCGCCGGGGGCGGTGCCCCAGGCGGTCGGGGCGTCGTGGGGTGGTGCCGACTGGCCGGGCACGGCGGCGGGTGCGTCGGCCGGGGGCCGGGAACCGTCGCGGGGCGGCTCGGGCGAGCCGGGCGAGGCCCAGCCCGGGGTGTCGGTCATCACTGCTCCTCGGAGGGCGTCAGGGTTCGCGGCGCCGGGTGGATCTTCACGCGGGCGTAGCGCCCATCGTGCCATGGTGGTGGGACGCGCCCCAGGGGGATCCGGTTGTTGAACGGCAACGGCCGCTCGGTGGACGGCCGGTGGGGGTTCCCGGGGTCTTCCGGGGTGGATGGGGGCGGGTCTTTCGCCCGGTATGGCCGGAATTCGCCGGGTCGCCAGTTGGCCGTTCTGGAGCAAAGGGACTGCTGTGCGGCAGGTCACAATCCGGTAATGAGAGGATGGAGCCATGAAGGGACGCGTCCTCGTCGTTGATGACGACTCCGCACTGGCCGAGATGCTCGGCATCGTGCTGCGTGGTGAGGGTTTTGAGCCGTTTTTCGTCGCCGATGGGGACAAGGCGCTAGCCGCGTTCCGGGAGACCAAGCCTGACCTGGTCCTGCTCGACCTCATGCTGCCCGGTCGCGACGGCATCGACGTCTGCCGGCAGATCCGGGCGGAGTCCGGGATCCCGATCGTCATGCTGACCGCCAAGACCGACACGGTGGACGTCGTGGTCGGTCTGGAGTCGGGCGCCGACGACTACGTCACCAAGCCGTTCAAGCCCAAGGAACTGGTGGCCCGGGTGCGTGCCCGGCTGCGCCGCGCCGAGGAGCCGACTCCGGAGCAGCTGACCATCGGCGATCTGGTGATCGACGTGGCCGGCCACTCGGTGAAGCGGGACGGGCGGGGCATCCCGCTGACCCCGCTGGAGTTCGACCTGCTGGTCGCGCTGGCCCGCAAGCCCTGGCAGGTGTTCACCCGCGAGGTGCTGCTGGAGCAGGTCTGGGGCTACCGGCACGCGGCGGACACCCGGTTGGTGAACGTCCATGTGCAGCGTCTGCGCTCCAAGATCGAGAAGGACCCGGAGCGTCCCGAGATCGTGGTGACCGTCCGCGGCGTCGGCTACAAGGCCGGGCCCAGCTGACGTGAGCGAGCAGTCCGACGAGACCCCGGCGGGTGCCGCGACCGACGGGGGCGGCGGCGCCGTGCGCGGGGACGTGCTGAGTTCGACCGTGCGCAGCCGCCGCCGCCGGCGCGGGCCGGTGGCGCTGTTCGCGCTGGTGAGCCGTCAGCTGCGCCGTCCCGTGCACCGGGTGGCGGCGCTGTACCGGCGCTCGATCCAGCTGCGGGTGGTGGCGGCGACGCTGCTGCTGTCGGTGCTGGTGGTGCTGGTGCTGGGTGTCGTCGTGGTGGCGCAGGTGCGCACCGGGCTGCTGGACACCAAGCGGGCCGCGGCCCGCGACCAGGCGATCGCGGGTTTCCAGACCGAGCTCAAGAAGATCGACGAGGCGAAGGACCTGCGGGTGCGGGTCGGCGCGGGCGCCGACCCGGCCACCGAGGAGCCCGGCACCTGGCTGCTGCGGCAGGTCGGTGAGCTGGCGGCCAGCGGGCAGAACGTCTTCTCGGTGATCGCGATGCTGCCGGGCACCGGCCAGACGGTGCAGCCGGACCGGCTCAGCCTCGGCCCGCGCTACTCGGGCGACATCTCGCCGGACAGCATCCCGGACGCGCTGAAGACGCGGGTGGCGCAGGAGGCCGGCCAGACGTTCAGCCAGCCCACCCGGATCCAGCGCTCGGACAGCGCGAAGACCGAGCCCGGCCTGGTCTTCGGCCAGCAGTTCGCCGGCCCGGACGGCACCAGCTACCAGCTGTACTACGTCTTCTCCTTCGGGCAGGAGACCAAGACCCTCAACCTGATCACCGGCACCCTGGCGACCGCCGGCGTGTTCGTGGTGATCATGATGGGCGGCATCGCCTGGCTGGTGGTGCGCCAGGTGGTGACCCCGGTCCGGATGGCCGCCGGGATCTCGGAGCGGCTGGCCGCCGGGCACCTTGAGGAGCGGATGAAGGTCACCGGCACGGACGACATCGCCCGGCTCGGCGAATCGTTCAACCGGATGGCCAACGCGCTGCAGGCGCAGATCCGCCAGCTGGAGGAGCTGTCCCGGGTGCAGCGGCGCTTCGTCTCGGACGTCTCGCACGAGCTGCGCACCCCGCTGACCACCGTCCGGATGGCCGCCGACCTCATCTACGACAGCCGCGAGGACCTGGACCCGATGGCGGCCCGGTCGGCCGAGCTGCTCCAGGGGCAGCTGGACCGCTTCGAGTCGCTGCTCGCCGACCTGCTGGAGATCAGCCGCTTCGACGCGGGCGCGGCCGTCCTGGACGCCGAGCCGGTGGACCTGCGCGACATCGTCGGCCGGGTGGTCGAGGCCGCCGACCCGCTGGCCCAGGCCAAGGGCAGCGCGGTGGTGATCCGCGGCGACGGCGAGCCGGTGGTGGCCGAGGTCGACTCCCGGCGGATCGAGCGCATCCTGCGCAACCTGGTGGTCAACGCGCTGGAGCACGGCGAGGGCCGGGACGTCGTGGTCCGGCTCGGCTCGCAGGACGGCGCGGTCGCGGTCGGCGTGCGCGACTACGGCATCGGCCTCAAGCCGGGCGAGGCGTCCCGGGTGTTCCACCGGTTCTGGCGGGCCGACCCGTCGCGGGTGCGGACCACCGGCGGCACCGGCCTCGGCCTGTCCATCGCCGTCGAGGACGCGCACCTGCACGGCGGCTGGCTCCAGGCCTGGGGCGAGCCGGGCGGCGGCTCGCACTTCCGGCTCACCCTGCCGCGCACCCGCGGCGGCGAGATCAGCCGGGCGCCGTTCCGGCTGGAGCCGGAGGACTCGCGCAACAACCGGGGTCTCGGCACCTACGGGACGCCGTACCGGCGGGCGATCCGTCCGGGTGGCTCGACCGCGCTGACCGCGGCGGAGGAGACGGCCGTCCCGGAGACCCCGGAGGCTTCCGGCGGCGGGTTCGGCAGCGGGCTCGGCGGCGTGCTGAGCATCGGCCCGGGCCTCGGCCGGCGGCTGTCGGACGGCCCGCGTTCCGACCCGTCGGACGTGCGGACGGCGGGTGCCGGGTACGGTGCGACCGGCGCGCAGGTCATGGTGGACACGGCGCCGGGCCGGCCGTCGGTGGCGCAGCGGACCGTGGGGCCGGACGAGCACACCGGGGTGGACGGCACGGGTGGAACGGACACGGAGGGGTCGCACGGTGCGAAGGACCAGCGGCAGGACTGAGCCGCGGCTGGCCGGGGTGGTCGGTGCCCTGCTGGGCAGCCTGCTGGCCGGTGGCTGCGCGGCGATGCCGGATTCCGGGGGCGTCACCAGGATCGAGCTGTCCAAGAGCTCGGCGGAGAAGAACCTGCAGGTCAGGGTCTTCCCGGTGGAACCCGCGAAGGGAGCCGGGCCGCGGGAGCTGCTGGCGGGGTTCCTCGACGCGCTGACCGCGGACGACGACTACGGCACCGCCCGCAAGTACCTGACGCCGGCCGCCGCGGCGCGCTGGAACGCGGAGGCGGGCGTCATGGTGCTCGGCGGCCGGCCGACCCAGCCCGACGTGTCCGTGGCCCCCTCGGACACCCAGATCTCCATCCCGCTCACCGGGCAGCTGGTCGCCCAGGTGGACGAGCGGCACTCGTACCGGATCGAGCAGCCGCGCGAGATCCAGCGCGACTTCTCCTTCGTGCGGGTCGCCGAAGAGTGGCGGATCGACCAGCTGCCCGACGGGCTGATCCTCAACGAGGTCAACTTCCGCAACAGCTACCGCCAGGTCGACCGGTTCTTCTACGCGGCCCCGGACCCGTCCGCGCCGACCGCCGACGCGGCGACCAGCCACGACGTGCTGATCGCCGACCCGATCTACCTGCGGCGCCGAATAGACCCGCTGGGCTCGGCCGCCAACGCGGTGGTCGCCGGGCCGTCGAAGTGGCTCGCCCCGGTGGCCCGCTCCGCCTTCCCGGAGGGGACGAAGGTGGACACGGTGACCATGGACGACAACCGCACCGGACACGTGACGGTCCTCGGGGCCGACCTGGGCAGCGCCACCGCGTGCCGGCGGATGGCCACCCAGTTGCTCTACACCCTCGCCGACCAGGGGACCGGGCAGGTGGACCGGCTGGAGCTCAAGGGGGCGCCCGGCGGCCTCAGCTGCATGGCCACCCGCGTCGACGAGCCCGCGACCGGGCCCGGCTCGCTGGCCGGGCAGATGGCCGCCCGGCAGTTCTACCAGCGGGGCGACGACGGCGTCCTGTACGAGACGCGCGGCGGCGACGACGACGGCGATCCGGTGCACGGGCCGCTGGGCCGCGCGCAGCAGTCCGGCCGGCGGTTGGGGACGATCGCGGTGGCCCGGGACGGCGAGCGCGCCGCGGCGATCAGCGGGGACGGCCACCAGCTCTACACCGTGCCGTTCCTGGAGAACCTGGGGGCGATGCCGCAGCCGGTGCTGACCACTCCGTCCCGCCCGGGGACGAAGGCGGAGGACGGACTGGCCTCGCCGACCTGGGACGGGCGCGGCGACCTCTACGTGGTGGACCGCGACCCGCAGGGCTCCAGGGTGCTGCTGGTGCGGGAGAAGAAGGTCGTCGAGGTCCCGGTGGAGCGGCTGGCCGGCAGGGTGGTGCAGAGCGTCAAGGTGTCCTCGGACGGGGTCCGGGTCGCCATGCTGCTCAAGGAGACCAAGGACAGCAAGGAGTCCAAGCTCTACCTGGGGCTGATCGTCCACGAGGGCACCAAGGACGCCCCGACCGCGAGGATCACCGGCCTGCAGCTGGCCAACCCGGTCTTCGAGGACGTGGTCTCGGTCTCCTGGGCGGAGGCGGACCAGCTGCTGGTGCTGGGCAAGGAGAAGGACAAGCTGCAGCAGCTGCACTACGTCAGCACGGACGGGTCCGCGAACCCCGACGCGCGGCTGCAGGGCGGCGGCGAGATGATCACGGTCGCCGCGTCGGAGTCCCGGGTGAACGGCGGCGGGAGCGGCGGTACGCCGCTGGTGCCGCCGGTGCTGGCGCTGCAGGGGGTGCTGGGCAGGCCGTACCGGCTGGTCAACAACCAGTGGCGGGAGCAGACGCTGCCGTACCAGGTCTCCTCGTTCATCTACCCGGGCTGATCCGCCCCGGGCCGCGCCGCCCCGGTCGACCCCGGATGGCCCCGGCTGATCCACCCCGGGCGGGCGGGCACAGGGTGCCGGTCCCCGCCGGCCGCCGCGACGGTGCCGGCCAGCGC